>JBHELE010000250.1:0-20128 GCA_046263235.1 Actinomycetota bacterium | reverse complement strand
ATGATGCAGGCCATCCGTTCCACCCGGCCGGGCGGGCATCTCGGCTTCGTCGGGGTCTTCCATGAAGTCGAGCTCCCAATGGAGGAGATGTTCTACTCCCACGTCCACCTGCACGGAGGTCCCGCGCCGGTGCGCCGCTTCCTCCCCGAGCTGATCGCCCTCATATGGAACCGCGAGATCGACCCCGGCAAGGTCTTCGACCTCCTCCTGCCCCTCGACCAGGTCGCGGAGGGCTACCGCGCCATGGACGAACGCCGCGCCATCAAGGCGCTGCTTCGCCCCTGAGCCAGCCGGGAACGAAGGAGCTCGTTCCTGTATGTGGTGGATGGCGCGACTCGGCACCGGCGGTCAGCTCCGGATGAACCACAGGACGACCGGAGACGAGCCTCCTACCGCGCCTACACGGTGGGTCCCGCTCGCTCCGCTATTCCCCTGGGATGAGGAACTTGATGATGGCGAAGATGACGATGCCGATGCCGATCACGATCCCGAGGATCACCCAGCCCACGGCTCCCTGTTCGTGCGATCGACGACGCCATAGGGCGTGCGCTGCTCGAACAACCAAATCGTAGGTGCCCACGCTCACCTCCAGTCGTCTGACTCGGTTCTCTTTCCCGAACACCTCGCGGGGATTCCTCGAATCCCGAGCGAGAACCGGATTGCACGAGGCCCACGCCACGTAGCGGCTATCGCGGGGGTCGAGGAAAGGGTTCTTCACGCTGGTGCGTGCGGCCCGACCCGAGGGGGCCATCCCAGTTCCACGTCTTCTCCGCGCGGGCGCCCGCTCTTCGTCCCAGATCCACATTCAGCGCAACAGCTCCGCCGCCTCGGCGAGCCACACGCGCGCGCGGTCGATGTTCGGCCCGCTCGGCGCGAGCATCACCGTGTCGGCCTGCAGTTCGGTCATGATCAGCAACGCCTTCCGCGGGTCAGGCTCGGTGAGGGCCTCGGCGATGCGCTCGGCCAGTCGGTCCGGCTTCACCGGCAACTCCGCCACCCGAGCGGCGAGCCGCTTCGTCGTCGGCTCCCACACACGGTTCAGGGCATAGACGATCCGCAGAACCCGCAGTGCCGCGTCCATCAGCCATTCGACGAGCGCGAGTCGATCGCCCGGACGGATCAGCGTGAGCACCCCGGCCGGAGTGAAGCCGCCCCACCGCAGCGCTGCCTCCTCCATCCTTGCTGCGGCCAGCTCCTCGGGATACTGGCGGAGGCCCTCCTGCCACGCGGCGAGCAGGCCCGAGGTCCGAAGCGGGACGCCGTGAGCGAGCGCATCCGCCGTCGACGATGGCTCTCCGGCCAGCACCGCATCCACGGAGGATCGCGCGTAATCGCGTGGCCAGAAAATCAGCTCCACCGGCTGACCGTCGCGGTACCCCGACACCCGTTTCGCTGGCGTTCCTTGCTCGCCCCAGGTGTCAAGTCCTTCGAGGCCGGCGCCGCGGGCCATGGCGAACGCGGCCTCCAGGTCGACGGGCTCCTCGGGCACCACGAGCATTTCGATGTCGGAGACCTCATCGGCAACGCCCCGGGAGACGCTGCCGGTGAGGACGACCTCGAGAACGTCCGGCGGCAGCGCGTCTGCCACCCGCTGTGCGAGCGCCGTCAACTCGGTCCGGGACATGGCGGCCCCGATTCTTACCCGTTCTCTACGATCGACTCGTGGAGTGGCGACTGGAGCTCGTGTTCGTTCCGGTCTCGGACGTGGACCGATCCAAGGTCTTCTACCGCGACCAGGTCGGGTTCCACGAGGACTTCGACACTCGCTTCAGCGACACCGTCCGCATGGTGCAGCTGACCCCGCCCGGGTCCGGGTGTTCGATCGGACTCCTGTCCGGCATGCCGGCGGGCCGGCCTGGGGCTCGCGGCATGGAGCCCGGATCCGTCGACGGCCTGACCATCGTGGTGTCCGACATCAACGCGGCTCGGGCGAAACTCAGCGCGAACGGCGTTGAGGTCAGCGACGTGATGGAGGCCGTTCACGAAGGCGGGAGGTCCGAATACCGCGGCGTGACCGGAGAGCCCGAAGGGTGGAACGCCTACGCGTTCTTCGAAGATCCCGACGGGAACGGCTGGGTCCTGCAGCAGAGCCCGCCGGGCGAGTCGCACGTGTCTCCTTGACCGGCGGCCCACGTGACTGCGGCGGCGACCCGCAGAGGCCCGCTAGCGTGGCGGCCAGTGACGAGATCGGGCGCGAAGGACCGTAGTCCGTCTGGATAGACACGCCCGAGCCGTGCGGTCGCCGCCACGATCTCGGCTTAGCTCCCGATCAGCTCGTCCAGAGCCTGCTGATTCTCTCTTAGCTCCCACATCTCCTTGATCCTTCCGTTCTCCACATGAGCGACAGCAGCTGCCTTCGTTTCAATTGACCTACCCGCGCGCGACAGTCGCATGTTCTCGAGGACGACGACATGAGACTCGCCTCCGATCACGTCGTGGACCTCGACTTCGATATTGCCTTCGAACAACTGTCCGACTTGTTCGAAGAGGCCCATCATGTTTTCAAAGCCTTGATAATCCCCGGTGAAGCGGTTGCGTCCACTCTCGTGGTAGACGATGCCGGGATCAACAAGTCGCTGAAGCTCTTCCATGTCACGGCGCTCAAAGGCTTCATAGAAGTTGCGGACGACCTCCTCGTTGGGGTGCATTACGCCTCCTTCTGTCAGCCCGGCATCTCGGCGATTTCGCGAGCACGTCCTTTTCCCCGTCCGCTTTGCCCCCGCGAGGCGCGTGGCGCGCTTCGGGCTTCAGCTCCTGGGCGCGCTCCTTCATCGCGGCTCGTTCCTCGTCCGTGAATCCCTTGGACTTCTTGTTGATCGCGATGGTGCTCTTGCTGGACTTCTGTGCGTCCTTCCTGGCAGGTTCCTCTCGGCCATTGCGAAGCACCTCCTCTGGACGGCTCAGCGCAGGTCCTGGATGTATACGCGCCACTCGTCCATGTCAACACGCCTCGTTAGCGGTCAATCCGGGCGGTCCGTTGGCGTCGCCCGCCACACCATCGGGCTTTGCGCCGCACGGCAGAATCGTTCGCATGGACGTCGTGGCACGGCGGGGTCCCATTGTCGTCCGCGCGATGCGGAACGACGAGGCCGACTTCGAACTGATGGTTCGGTGGCGAAACCAACCCCACGTCCGCGAGTGGTGGGATCCGGACGCCCCGCCGCTCACGCTGGACGGCGCCCGCGCGGAGTACGAGCCGGAGCTTCGCCCCAGCGCCTCCACGAGGGCCTGCATCATCGAGCACGCCGGCCGCCCCATCGGGTACGTGCAGTTCTATCCGTGGGCCGCGGAAACCGAGGAGCTTCGTCAGCTCGACGTCACGGTCCCCGACGGGAGCTGGGGGCTCGACCTGTTCATCGGAGACCCCGACGCGGTCGGCCGCGGCATCGGACCGGCGGTTGTGGACCTGATGTGCCGCCACGTGTTCGAAACGGAAGGGTCCACCGACGTCGTGCTGTGGGCAGCGAAGGACAACCACCGAGCCCTGCGCGCCTACGAGAAGGCCGGCCTTCGGCGCGTCGGCGAGGTCCTCGATACCGACACGAAAAACGGCGAGCGAGTATGGTCCTGGGTCCTGCGACGCGCGGGCTGACCCCGAGGGCCGTGAGGCGCGAGATAGTCTGGCCAAGATCTATCCGCCCTTCCATAATCTGATGGCCCGGTCGCCGGGCGTTGTTCAACGGAGGCCTTGGAGGAGCGCCGTGCAGCTGCTCGGACGAACGGAATCCTCGGTTCTCGATCAGCTTCACGTCGCGGTGGTCGTCACCGACCTCGACGGGGTGATCACGCACTGGAACCCGCACGCCGAGGCCCTGTTCGGATGGACCGGCCGTGAGGCCATCGGGCGGACCGCCGTCGACCTCCTGATCCCCGCAGGGGCCGAAACCGGCGCCGAGACGATCATCCGCGAGGTCATCGCGGACCGGTCCTGGTCGGGCGAATATCAGGTGGTTCGCAAGGACGGCCGGACGCTCGACGTCTACGTCACCGACTCCCTGGTGACCGACGAGCACGGCGAGCCCACCGCCATCGCCGGGTTCTCCTTCGACATCACCCAGCGAAAGCGGACCGAGCGTCGCCTCGCGGTTCAGTACGGGGTCACGCAGGCCCTGGCAGAGTCGAAAACGCTCGCCGAGGCCACCCGGCGGATCCTGCAGGAGATCTGCACCATCGCAGGGTGGGACTTCGGTGCCGTATGGACGTACGACGACGACCGCGACGTCCTGGCATGCGTCCAGACCTGGGTGTCGGATCCGGCTGCGATGAGGCCGATGGTCGAAGAAACGCGCCGGTTGGAGGTTCGCCCCGGCGAGGGACTCCCGGGCGCGGTGTTCGCCTCGCGCGCTCCTCGGTGGAGCGCCGAGATCCTGGCCGACCCCGTGTTCGCGCGGGCCGACGCCGCCGGAACGGCCGGACTGCGATCAGCGGCGGCGTTTCCCATCGTCCTCGGCACCGACGCCCTCGGAGTGCTCGAGTTCTTCGGAACCGATCTCCGCGAACCCGACCGCGACCTGTCCCGGCTCCTGGAGGCGATCGCCGGCCAGGTCGGCCAGTTCGTCGAGCGCACCGAGGCGGAGGCCGACGTTCGCCGCACCGAGGCCAGACGGCGAGCCATCCTCGAGGCGTCCCTGGACGCCATCGTGGCCATGGACGAAGGCGGCCGGATCACGGAGTTCAGCCGCGCCGCGGAACGGACGTTCGGCTATTCCCGGGACGAGGCGATCGGACGGGAGCTGGCGGAGCTGTTGATCCCGCCGGACCTTCGCGACAGGCACCGGGCCGGGCTGGAGCGGTTCAGAACGACCGGCGAGAGCACACTTCTCGGCCGCCGTGTCGAGCTCACCGCGCTGCGAAGAGATGGAACCGAGTTCCCCATCGAACTGGCCCTGACGCGCGTCGACCTTCCTGGGCCCCTGCTGTTCAAGGGGGCCATTCGCGACATCACGGACCGAAAGCACGCCGAGGCCGAGCTGGCCCAGATGTTCGCCGAGGAGCAGCGGGCTCGAGCCCAGGCGGAGCAGGCTGGACGGCGTCTCACGTTCCTGGCGGAGGCCGGGACCATGCTGGCGTCGGCCCGGGACTTCGCCTCCGCGCTCGAGGCGCTGGCCCGGTTGGCGGTGTCGGTCCTGGCGGACCTCTGCCTCATCGACGTCATCGACGACGACGGCGAGATCCGCCGGATGGTGGCCGTTCACCGCGATCCGGCGAAGGAAGCGCTGACCCTAGAGCTACAGACACGCTATGCCCCGAAGCGTGGGGCCCCCCAACCAGCGGCGCGAGTGATCGAGACGGGCAAGCCGGAGTTCGCCGCGGAGATGACGGAGGAGTTCCTCCGGGCCACCACGCAGGACGAGGAGCACTTCCGGATCGCCCGCGAGCTCGGCATGCAGTCCTACGTGTGTGTGCCCCTCGTGGCACGGGATCGAATCGTCGGGACGATCACCCTCGTATCGACCGATCCCGCTCACCGGTTCGGACCCACGGACGTCACCGTGGCCGACGACATCGGGCGGCGGACGGCGCTGGCGCTCGAGAACATCCGTCTGCTCGAGTCCGAGCAGCGGGCCCGGCGCAGGGCCGAGCGGTCGGCCGCGCGCACGGCCGTGCTGCAATCGGTGACGGCGGCGCTGTCCGGGGCCCTCAGCTCGCGCGAGGTGACGCGCATCGTGCTCGAGGAGGCGGTGGGTCAGCTGGGCGCGGACACGGGCGCGGTCGGCGTGGTCCGTCCCGGAGGTCAGGAGATCGAAACCACCCAGACGATCGGGTACCCCAGCGACGTCCTCGAACGGCATCACCTGACGCCGCTCGCCTCGACGTACCCGATGGCCCAGGCCGTCCGGTCGCGGTCGCCAGTGTTCGTCCACAGCCGGGGCGAGCTGTTGGAGAGGTACGACGAATGGGCCCGGCGGGCTCGAAGCCAGGCCTTCGCATGCGTCCCGATCACGGTGGAAGAGCGAGCCGTCGGCGCCCTGTTCCTGGGGTTTGCCCACCCCAGGACGTTCAGCGACGAGGACATCCAGCTGTTGGAAGCGTTGGGGCGACAGGCAGGACACGCCCTCGAGCGCACCCGCCTGTACGAGGCGGAGCGGCAGGCCCGGGCCGAGGCCGAGCGGGCCCGCCGGCAGCTGGCGATGCTGTCGGAGGCGAGCTCCGTGCTGGCCGCGGGGATCGTCGACTTCGAACGGGTCCTGTCCATGGCCGCCGAGCTCGCCGTGCCGTTCTTCGCCGACTGGTGTGCCGTCGACATCCTGCGAGACGACGGATCGATCGAGCGCATGGCGATCGCGCACAGCGACCCTGCCAAGCGCGAGCTCGGCCGGGAGCTGCAGCGGCGCTATCCGGCCGACCCGGATGCGCCGGGCGGCGTGGCGCGGGTGCTCAGGACGGGCCGAGCCGAGCTGATCCCCGAGATCACGGATCAGATGCTCGTCGAGGCGGCGCCGGACGACGAATTCCTGCGGAAGGTCAGGGCGATCGGGCTGCGATCCCTGATCATCGTGCCGCTGGTGGCGCGGGGCCGAACCCTCGGCGCGATGAGCCTGGCGACGGCCGAGTCGCGGCGAGTCTATGCCCCGGAGGATCAAGCACTCGCGGAAGACCTGGCCCGGCGGATCGCCCTGGCCATGGACAACGCACGGCTGTATCACGAACGAAGCTCGACGGCCCGCACCCTGCAGCAGACGCTGCTGCCACCTGAGCTTCCGGCGATCCCGGGGATCGAGCTCGCCGCGCTGTACCGCCCATCCGGCGAGGGCAACGAGATCGGCGGTGACTTCTACGACCTGTTCGAGGCCGGCGACGGCAGCTGGGGCGTGGTCATGGGTGATGTCTGCGGAAAGGGCGTCGATGCCGCATCGGTCACCGGTCTGGTCCGGCACACCGTCCGCGCCGTGGCCATGCGGGAACGCCGGCCCAGCACCATCCTGGCTACGCTCAACGAGGCCCTCAATCGACAAAGCGTCGGCGAGCGGTTCTGCACGGTGTGCTACGTTCGGGTCACGACGAACGGTCGTCAGGCCAGGCTGACCGTCAGCAGCGGCGGCCACCCGTTGCCCATCGTGCTCCGGGCCGGCGGGGAGACCGAAGCGGTCGGCCGGCCCGGAACGCTCCTCGGGGTGTTTCCGGAACCGGCCCTCACCGACTCGGCCGTCGACCTGGCGCCGGGGGACGCGCTGGTGCTCTATACGGATGGATTGACCGAGGAGCGAAACGGACACGAGATGTTTGGAGAGGGACGGCTTCACGAAGCGCTCGCCTCGGCGGCCGGATTGGATGCCCAGGGCATCGCGAACATCCTCGTCGAGGCCGTTCATCGATTTCGGCCCGAGGCCCCCCGAGACGACCTGGCCGTTCTGGCCCTCCGGGTTACGCCGTGACGCTCCTCGAGGTCTCGTCGTCGCAGCAGGGCCCGATGCTGGTCGTCCGCGTCTCCGGCGAGCTGGACGTGTCCACGGCCCCGATCCTCCAGCGAGAGCTCGACCGAGTGGCCGAGCAGTCGCCCGCCGCGATCCGGCTCGATCTCTCGGCCCTCCGGTTCATGGACTCGACCGGGCTCCAGCTCGTGCTGTCGATGGCGAGTCGGGCCCAACAGGACGGCCGCGGTCTCGAGCTCGTTCGCGGCACGCACAGCGTGCAGCGGGTGTTTCAGGTGGCCGGCCTGGAGGAGCGCCTCACGTTCGTCGACCCTGAAGGCGGCGACGGCAGCGGCGCGTGACGTCCCGTACCGGCGCCGGCCTCGCCGCTCGGCGTCACACCGCGAACCGCACGTGCAGCACGTCGCCTTCCCGCACGACGTAGTCCTTCCCCTCCACCCGAAGCAACCCTTTCGACTTGGCGGCATCCCAGCCGCCCGCCGCCACCAGGTCGTCGTACGACACGACCTCGGCGCGGATGAAGCCTCGCTGGAGGTCCGTGTGGATCACGCCGGCGGCCTCCGGCGCCGTCGCTCCGCGGCGAACCTCCCACACCCGGGTCTCGTCCTCGCCGGTGGTCAGGAACGTGATGAGGTCGAGCGCCCGATACCCGGCGTGGATCAGCGTCTCCAGCCCCGGTTCCGCGACGCCGAACTCCCGCAGCAGGGCCCGGGCCTCCTCCTCCGGCATCCCGGCGGTCTCGGCCTCGATCGCCGCCCACACCCCGACCGCCCCTGAGGGCAGGTCGGCCGGCAACGGCAACCCTTCCTCCAGGTTCGCGACGACGATCCACGGCTTCAACGAAAGCGGCCCCAGGCCGCGCACGGCCTTGCGGTCCTCGTCGCCGAGGTCGGCGTCGCGCAGCGCGGTCTCAGCGGAGAGGGCTTCCTGGGCTCGTCCCAGCACGGCCAGCTCCGCCGCCGCACTCTGCGTTCGGGACTTGGCCCGGCGCTCCGCGTTCTCGAGCGCCGATTCCACCACCGCCAGGTCGGCCAGGAGCAGGTCGGCCACGACCTCGTCGAGGTCTCGGCGCGGCGACGCGTCCGGACCGAAGGCACGAACCACGATGCACAGGGCGTCGGCCTCGCGCAGCGCGGCCAGGCCTTGAGCGCTGGCCGTCCCGCCGGGCACGTCGATGAATCGAACCTGCGCCGGTACGACCCGCCGCGACCGTTCCATGTCCGCGAGCACCGGCAGACGCGCGTCCGGGACGGAGACCACTGCCTGGTTGGCCCGTCCGCCGGCCACGCCCACCTTGGTCAATGCCGTGAACAACGTCGACTTCCCCGAGTACGGGAGACCGACCAGCCCGACGTCCTTCATCGGCGGCGGATGAACGCCAGGACTGCTGAGTAGTCCAGGTCTCCCATTCCGGCGGCCGACGCACCGGCGAGCCAGTCTCGGGCCGCCCCAGCGAGCGTCAGCGACCGCCCCGTGGCCTCGGCCGCCTCCACCACCAGGCCGGCGTCCTTCAGCGCGAGGTCCAGCTTGAAGTTCGGCGGGTAGTCGCCCGCCTCGATCCGCGACCGCTTGCTCTTCACCGTCACGCCGATGGCGGAATCGGCAAGGACGTCCAAGACCGTGGTCTGGTCGAGCCCCAGCCCGTCGGCGAGGGCGAGCGATTCCCCCAACGTGCCCATCAACGAGGGGAGCGTCGCGTTCACGACGAGCTTCATGGCCGCTCCCGACCCCAGCGGCCCGATGTGGACGGGTGTGCCGAAGGCCTCGAGGACGGGCCGAAGGTGGTCGAACGCGTCGTCGGTGGCGCCGACGAAGACCTTCAACGCCCCCTCCGCCGCCTGCGGAATGCTCCCGAGAACGGGCGCATCCACGAGGTCGACGCCGTCGCCGAGGCGCTCGGCCAATCGCCCAACGGCGTCCGGTCCTACCGTCGACATCTCGACCAGCGTCTGGCCGGGGGTCATCGCCGCGGCCAGTCCATCGGGCCCATCGACGACGGCGCTCAGGGCCGACTCGTCGGCCACCATCGTGATGACCAGGGCGGCTCCGGACGCGGCGCCGGCAGGGGTTTCCGCCTGGGTCGCGCCGCGGCGGACGAGCGGCTCGGTCTTCGCCGCGGTGCGATTCCACACCGTCACGTCGTGACCGGCCTCGACCAGCCGCGCCGCCATCGGCGCCCCCATCAGCCCAAGTCCGCAAAAACCGATCTTCATCGATACCTCCATGGCTCGTTGCTCCGAGCGTACGCCGCGCCGCCGCTATGCTGGGCTGGTGGATCCCGTCACGTTTCTGGAGCACCCGAACCTGCGCGTACCCCCGCTGATCTGCGCGTTCCGAGGCTGGAACGACGGCGGGGAAGCCGCGTCCGCGGCCGCCACCTACCTCGTCGAGGAATGGCGGGGACGACCCGTCGCGTTCCTCGACCCGGAGGAGTTCTACGACTTCCAGGTGACCCGGCCGACCGTGCGCCTCGAGGATGGCGTCACCCGCGTGATCGAATGGCCGAGGGGCCAGTTCTCACACGTGTCGTCGGCGGGGCGTGACGCCGTCGTCTTCGTGGCGCACGAGCCGAACGTGCGATGGCGGACGTTCGCCACCACCGTGGTCGATGCCGCCCGCGCGTTCGGATCGGAGCTGCTGGTGACGCTCGGCGCCTTCCTCACGGACGTCCCCCATACGCGGGCGGTCCCGGTCGTCGGGTCCTCGGCGGACTCCGACGTCGCGGACCGGCTGGGGCTGGCTCGCTCGCCGTACGAGGGGCCCACCGGGATCACAGGCGTGCTGCACGACGCCTCGACCCGATCGGGCGTGCCGTCGGTCAGCCTGTGGGCAGCGGTTCCGCACTACCTGCCCTCCGGACCGAACCCAAAGGCTGCGCTCGCCCTGGTCGAGCGGCTCACCGCGCTGATCGAGATGCCCATCGACACCTCCCGTTTGCGCCGCGACGCCGAACGGTGGGAGCACGAGGTGGGCCAACTGGTCGAAGGAACCGACGAGCTGGCGGAGTACGTCGGCCGGCTCGAGTCGGCCGCCGACGAGGGCACCGGTCCGGCCCCGATCGTCCCCAGCGGGGACGCCATCGCTGCCGAGGTGGAGCGCTTCCTTCGGGAGCAGGGCCGGGGCGCTACCTAGGCGACCGCCCGTGATCGATCGGCTCTCGAGGATGCTCACGACGCGGCACACGCCGCAGTTCCATCCGCATCCGGGTCCCACCGGCAATCGCGAGCTCCCTTTCGGCGTCGGAGGAAAGAGCGGGGCGTTTCGGGCCGCGATCTTCGGCGTGAACGACGGGCTGGTCTCGAACCTGTCGCTGATCATGGGGTTCGCCGGGGCCGCCGTGGAGAACCGCGTGGTGATCCTGGCCGGCGTGGCGGGGCTTCTGGCGGGCGCTTTCTCCATGGCCGCCGGTGAATACCAGTCCATGAAGGTCCAGCGTGAGCTGTTCGAGCGCCTGCTTCACCTCGAGGCGCACGAGCTGGCCACGGAGCCTGATGAGGAACACGAGGAGCTGCGCGAGATCTACGAGAGCCGCGGCTTCCCCCCCGAGCTCGCCCGCCGCGTGACCGAGGTGGTCATGCGTGATCCGAAGGTGGCGTTGGAGACACACGCCCGTGAGGAGCTGGGCCTCGATCCGCAGGAGCTGGGGTCGCCGTGGGGTGCGGCGGTGTCCTCGTTCCTGACGTTCGCCGTTGGTGCGGCAGTCCCGCTCGTCCCGTTCCTGGTGGGATCGGGAAGCGCCGCCGTCTACGCCGCCATCGCGGCGAGCGGCGTGTCCCTGTTCGCCGTCGGGGCCACCCTGACGTTGTTGACCGGGCGACAGCCGTGGGTCTCCGGGTTCCGGATGCTGGTGGTCGGTGGGGTGGCCGCCGCCGTCACCTACACCGTCGGCTCGGCCGTTCACGCCGGCACGGCCTGACTTCCCGCTATTCCTCCTCGAGCGTGAGCTCCTCCAACATCATCCGCAAGGTGTCGTAACGGCGAAGCCCCAGCCGCCGGCGTATCCGCGATTCCACCGCGGCCAGCGCCTGGCGGGCACGGGCCCGTTGCCGCAGGCCTTTCGCCGTGAGCCTCACGACCTTGGCCCTGGCATCGTCGGGATCCGGAGCTCGGCGGACACACCCCGCGGCCTGAAGGTCGTCGACCATCTGCATCATGGCCTGCTTCGTCACGCCTGCCCGTCCGGCGAGCTCCGTGAGCCGAGTCCCCGTTCGATCCACCAGCAGGAGCGCCCTGGCCTGGGTGGGCGTGATGTCCGCCGCGCCGCGGTCTTCCAGCGCTGCCCCCAGCTCCACGTCGAGAGCCCGAAACGCCTCCTGCAGCATCCTGGCAACGGCCGGCTGGCTCACGTCTCGAATCAACCGCTGCCCGCCGCCATTGTCAAGTACTTGACGAATCTCATCCCGTACGCTGGCTAGGTGGAGATTCGCAAGGCCAGGCCGGAGGAGTACGCGGACGCCGGGCGGGTCACGGCGCTCGCCTACCGCGAGTTTGTGCCACCGGGCGACCGCGACTGGACGCACAACGACTGGGAGCGCTACCTCGACGAGCTGGCCGACGTGGCGGGCCGGGCCGATCGAACCGAGGTCTACGTGGCGGTGGAGGAAGGCCGCGTCCTGGGTTGCGTCACCCTCGAGCTCGACCGAACGGTCGGCGACGACGACGCCGAGCTGCCGCCCGACACGTCGTGCATCCGGATGCTGGGCGTCGACCCGGCGGCGCGGGGGGTGGGGATCGGGCGGACGCTCGTCCAGGCCTGCCTCGACCGAAGCCGCCGGGCCGGCAAGCGCCAGGTGATCCTTCGAACCACGGAACGAATGAGGGCCGCCCAGGAGCTGTACGCGTCGATGCGGTTCGATCGTGACGAGGAGCGGGACATGGTGCTCGACAACGGCGTTCGGCTGCTCGCGTACCGCATGCCCGTGACCTAGGGGGGAACGACTAGGAGGAACGCCCCCGCACCACCCGGCCGGAGGCCAGGACCAACCCGTCGGCGGTCTCGGCCTCCACCGCTCCGCTCTGGAACTGTTGCTCGTAGAGCCGGGCGTACAGCCCGCCGCCGGCCAGCAGCTCCGCGTGCGTCCCGCGCTCGATCACCCGCCCTCGGTCGAGGACGAAGATGACGTCGGCGGCCAGGATCGTCGACAGTCGGTGGGCGATGGCGAGGGTCGTTCGGCCTCGCATGAGCGGCTTGAGGGCCTCCTGGACCAGCCGCTCGCTCGTCGTGTCGAGCGAGGACGTCGCTTCGTCCAGGATCAGGATCCGGGGGTCCTTCAGGATCACCCGGGCGATGGCCAGCCGTTGCTTCTCGCCGCCGGACAGGCGGTACCCGCGCTCCCCGACCACCGTGTCGTATCCGTCGGGAAGCTCGGCGATGAGGTCATGGATGAACGCCGCCTTCGCCGCCGCCTCCAGCTCCTCTTGCGTGGCGTCCGGCTTGCCGTACAGCAGGTTCCGGCGAACGGTCGTGTGGAACAGGTACGTCTCCTGGGTGACCATGCCGATGATCTGGCCGAGCGATTCCAGCTGGATGTCGCGAACGTCCCCGCCGTCGATCTCGACGGCACCGTCGATGACGTCGTAGAACCTCGGGACCAGGTACGTGATGGTCGTCTTCCCCGCCCCGCTGGGACCGACCAGCGCGGCGAGCTCGCCTGGCTCGATCTCGAGGTCCACGTTCTCGAGGGCCCACTCCCGTCGCGGCCTCGTGGGTTCCGAGAGGTCCGCCCCGGCGGCTTCGGCGCTTTCGGGCTCGACGGCCGCGTCCGCGGTCGAAGCGGCGGAGTCGTATCGGAAGAACACACGCCGCAGCCGAACCCGGCCCTCGACGTCCTTCGGGTCGATGCGGCGCGCTCCCGGGCGGTCCTCGATGTCCTGAGGCAGGTCCAGGTACTCGAAGATTCGGTCGAACAACGCGAACGAGGCGTGCACGTCGACGGACACCTGCAGCATCTGGCCGATGGGGAAGAACAGCCGGCTCTGCAGGGTGGTGAAGGCGACGATGCTTCCGGCCGTGATCCCCACGTTCGCGTCGCCGGCCCGCACGATCCCGGCCACCAGGTACACCAACGCGGGCGTGATGGAGAAGAAGATCTGCACGACGGCGAAGAACGATCGCCCGATCATCTGCTCCTTGATCTGGAAGTTCGCCAGGCGCTCGTTCTCCGCCTGGAAACGATCGACCTCGTACCGCTGGCGGCCGAACGCCTTGCCCAACAGGATCCCCGAGACGGACAACGTCTCCTCCGTGATCGCGCTGATCTCGGCGAGCGACTTCTGGGTGGACGCGGCGACCTGCTGCCGGGCCCGTCCGACCCGCACGGTCAGCCACATGAACAGCGGCGTCATGAACAGCGACAGGACGGTGAGCTGCCAGGAGATGATGATCATGGCGGCGAGCGTGCTGATCAGGACCACGACGTTCGAGAGCACCCCGGAGGCCGTCTGCGTGACCACGTCCTCGACCCCGCCGACGTCGTTGGAAAGCCGGGACTGGATCTCGCCGGTGCGAGTGGTCGTGAAGAACCGAAGCGACATGCGCTGCAGGTGCCAGTACAGGGCATTCCGAAAGTCCTGCATGACGCGCTGGCCGATGACGTTGGCCAGGTACGTCTGGGCGATGCCCAGCGACCCGGACAGGATGGGGATGAGGATCATCAACCCGACCAGGAAATAGAGGCGGTCGAGGTCCGGCCCGCCCGGAACGAACAGGGCCGTGTCGAAGATGACCATGATGAGGTAGGGGTTGACGACGCCCATCGCGGACGTCACCACGATCACCGTGGCGACCAGCAGGACCTGCTTCCTGTACGGCTTGAACGTCCGGGCGACGCGCCGCGCGGTATGCGGGTTGATCGGCGGGGGCTTCTCGTCGGGGAGCCGGTAGAAGGCTCGGAAGTTGTGGTGGGGGCCGGCTCGACGCATGGGTCGAGGATAACGGCGGCCGGGTGAAACGCCGCCTGGGTCAGCCGGCCAGCTCGATGGCCTTCCTCAAGGCATCCTGGAGCATCTCGGGGGTGAGCTTTCCGGTGAACGTATTCTGCTGGCTCGGGTGGTAACACCCGAGGAGGCGGTACGGCCCAACGGCGACGTGCCCCCGATGGGCAAAGGAGGGTCTCGGGCGTTGGACTTCGACATCGAGCGCAGCGAGGGCTCGGAGCGTTCCGTCCCAGGCGAACGACCCCAGCGCCACGATCACCCGCAGTCGGCGGAGCAGGCGGATCTCCCGAACGAGGTACGGGAGGCAGTTGTCGCGTTCCTCCGGTGTGGGCCGATTCCCCGGCGGGGCACATCGGTTCACCGCCGCGATATAGAGATTCGAGAGCCGAAGGCCGTCGTCAGCCGACACGGAGGTCGATTGGTTCGACAGCCCGCACGTGTGGACCGCCGCGAACAGGAAGTCCCCGGATCGGTCGCCGGTGAAGATTCGTCCCGTTCGATTCCCGCCGTGGGCCGCCGGAGCGAGGCCGACGATCAGGATTCGGGCCCGGGGGTCGCCGAACCCCGGAAGGGGGCGCCCCCAGTATTCCTGGTCGGCGAAGGCAGCCCGCTTCTCGCGCGCGGTGCGCTCGCGCCATTCGACCAGCCGAGGACACCGACGGCACGTGACGATCTCGGCGGTGAGGGCCGCCAAGCCGTCCGCGCTCGACGCCGAACGTCCCGACCCGAGCGCGGCCGGGGGGCTAGGCTTCGGCGTTCGGCTGGGGCCTGCCCGGCTGCTCGTCGACGGTCCCACGCTTCGGCACCAGCACCTTGCGCCGGAAGTACAGGACCTCGACGCCGTCCTGGTTGTATCCCCGGGTCTCCACCGTGACCACTCCGCGGTCGGGCTTCGACGACGACTCCTTCTTGTCGAGCACGGTGGTCTGCGCGTAGAGGGTGTCGCCGTGAAACATCGGCGCGGTGTGCTTCAGCGACTCCACCTCGAGGTTGGCGATGGCCTTCCCCGAGACGTCCGGAACGCTCATCCCGAGCGCCAGCGAGTACACCAGGTTGCCGACCACGACGTTGCGCTTGAACTGGGTCGTCTCCTCGGCGTAGTGCGCGTTCGTGTGGAGCGGATGGTGGTTCCACGTGATCGCGCAGAAGAGGTGGTCGTCGTATTCGGTGATGGTCTTGCCCGGCCAGTGGCGGTAGACGTCACCGACCTCGAAGTCCTCGAAGTACCGCCCGAACGCTCTCGCCTCTGCCACGCGTCATGACCTCCGCTAGCTCACCAACGGGAAGCGATTCGCCCCGTCGCCCAGGATCTCGCGCTCGTCCGGGGTCAGGCCGGTTCGACCCGTCCCCTTCTCCGCGAACATGACCGGGTCCCATGCCAGGTCGGCCGGCAGGTCCGTGCCGAGCAACGTCGACAGGATCTCGTTCGTGATGGCGAGCCCCTCCTCGGTGGCCCACGGCGGGCGGCCCAGCGCCGCCGCCAGGTCCGTCCCGTGGACGGTGATCTCCAGCACACGGGTTCGAAGCAGGTCCTCCAGGGTGAGCGTCGGTCCCCAGGTTCGAACCACGCGGGCCCGATCCGCCTCGTCGGCCAGCGAGACGGATCGCTGCCACAGGCCGTCCCACGCCTCGGCCATCGCCCGGCCGCTCTCGTGTTGCGCGGCGATCTCCTTCGCTCGGTCCGCGATGTCGGCTGCGTCGTCCTTCGGGTCGTACCGGGTCCAGTAGGACACCGCGTCCGTGTCCGCGGTCTCAGGCTCCGGCTCGGAGAGTCCGGTCAGGACCCGAAGCATGTCTCGATACATGTGCGCCAGGAGCTCCTTCACGTTCCAGGCGCTGCATCGAGTGGCGCGGGCGAACGCCTCCTCGGGCAGGTGGCCCATGACATGAGAGACACGCTGGCACTCGGCCCGGAGGGCCTCCAGGGGGTCGGCCGGCGCGATCACGCGATCTTGTGCCGCTCGAGCAGCTGCCTGGCGATGACGACCTTCTGGATCTCGCTCGTGCCCTCCCCGATCAGCAGGAAGGGAGCATCGCGGTAGAGGCGTTCGATCGTGTACTCCGTCGAGTACCCGTATCCGCCGTGCACTCGGAGGGCTTCGGTCACGATCTCGTGGCAGGCCTCGGTGCAGAAGAACTTGGCCATCCCGGCCTCGAGGTCCGAACGCTCGCCGGCCGATTTTTTCTTCGCCGCCTGCAGCAGCATGAGCTTGGCTGCCTCCAGCTTCGTCCCCATCTCGGCGAGCTTCTCCTGGATCATCTGGTGCTGAGCGATCGGCTTGCCGAAGGCCTGCCGCTCCTGGGCGTATCGAATGGCCTCCTCGAAGGCGCGGGTGGCGAGCCCGACGGCGCGGGCCGCCACGTTGACACGGCCGACCTCGATCCCGTCCATGATGTAGTGGAAGCCCTTGCCCTCCTCGCCGAGGAGGTTCTCCGCCGGAACACGGTGGTCCTCGAACACCAGCTCGGTGGTCTCGACGCCGTGGTACCCCATCTTCTCGATGTTCGGGGGGATGGTGATCCCTTCGAACGTCCGCGCCTCCGGCTCCTTTTCGACCATGAGCACCGACATGCCCTTGTAGGGTGGGTCCGACTGCGGATCGGTCTTGCACAGCAGCGTGACCAGGCCCGCCCGAAGGCCGTTGGTCACCCACATCTTCGCGCCGTTGACCACGTAGTCGTCGCCGTCCTTCAGCGCGCGAGTCTGGATGGCCTGCACGTCCGACCCCGCTCCCGGCTCCGACATGCACAGCGCCGCCCGGAGCTCGCCGGTCGCCATCCGAGGAAGCCATCGTTGCCTCTGCTCGTCGGTGCCGTGCTTCTTCAGCAGGTACACGGCCATGAAGTGCGTGTTGAGAATGCCGGAGAGCGACATCCACCCCCGGGACAGTTCCACCCCGGCCAGGGCGTACGTCATGAGGTCGAGGCCGGCGCCGCCGAACTCCTCGGGGACGGTGAGCCCGAACAACCCGAGCTCCTTCATCCCCTCGACGATCTTCTCCGGAAACTCGTCGCGGTGCTCGAGCTCGTCCGCGACGGGGACGACCTCCTTCTCCACGAAGTCACGAACGGTCTCGACGATGGCCCGCTGTTCCTCGGTCAGGTCGACCAACCCGGTATCGGCGGCGATGGGCACGGCGTCAGGTCTCCGTGGAGCGGGACGTGAAGTCGTCGAGCGTCTTCACGCGGTTCAGCCCGGCGGCCCGGCCGCGCGCGGAGAGCTGCTCGGCCATCTTTCGGCTTGCCTCGTCGATCATCTCCGTGCCGAACATCACGGCTCCGCGCAGCTCGACCTCGGTGGCGTGCTTGTACGCCTCGAGCATCGCTTCGGCCTTGTCGAATTCGTCTTGCGATGGCGTGAAGACCTCGTTGAGCACGTCGATCTGCCCGGGATGCAGCGCCCACTTCCCGTCGTATCCCAGCGCCCTGGCCCGAGTTGCCATGTCTCGAAAGCCGTCGAGGTCCTTGATCACGAGATACGGCCCATCGATCGCCTGGAGGCCGGAGTTCCGCGCCGCGACCAGGATGCGCGTGAGGATGAAGTGCCAGTGGTCCCCGGGATACCCAGGCACCGGAAGGCCGGCCGTGACCGTCGGGAGGCCCAGCGACGCGCTCATGTCCGCCGGCCCGAAGATCAGCGTCTCCGCCCGCTCCGACGCGCCGGCGATGGCGTCGATGTTCGTGATGCCGGTGGCTGTCTCGATCTGGACTTCCAGGCCGATGCGCTTGTCGATGCCGATGGTCTCCTCGATCTGATCCAGGAGGGTGGAGACGAAGTGGACATCGCGATCGTATTCGACCTTCGGGATCATCAGGCAGTCCAGGTATTGCCACGCGTTCTCCACGATCTCGATGACGTCGCGGTGACACCATTTCGTGTAGACGCCGTTGACCCGGACCACGACCGTCTTGCCGGTCCAGTCCCCCTCCTTCAGGGCCTGGATGATGTTGCCCCGGGCCTCCTCCTTCGCGCCGGGCGCCACCGAATCCTCGAGATCCATGAACACCTCGTCGGCGGGGAGCCCCGGCGCCTTCGAGAGCATCTTGGGAGACGAACCCGGAACCGACAGACATGACCGGCGGGGTCTCGTCACACGTTCAGCCATCGATGCGTCCTTTCGAACACCTGAGCGGGCGAGGCGATGCTCGCCAATGCTAGCGGCTGTCGGTCGGGGCGGTGCTCGGTCGCGCTCAAGCGACCGTCGAACACACCGATACCTCAACCGACGCCACTCGGACCCCCCGGTCGAGGAGAAAGGAACCCATGTTTCGGCGCATCGCTCTCATCGAACTGGCGGCCTTGGCGCTCACGACGTCGCCGGCTCTGGCCGGCCAACCCGAGCCGAGCATCCGCGTCAACGAGAGCGCCCCCCGGCTGGGTGGAACCGTGACGTTCACCACCACGTACGCAAGAAACACGCCGAACCCTCGGGTCACCGTTCGCTGCTACCAAACGGGCGTCCTCGTGTATGCGGAGTCCGAGGGGCCAAGTCATGGCTTCGTCCTGGGGGGTGCCGTCTCGGACTGGGCAAGGAACGGAGGCACCGCCGAGTGCACCGGGGAGCTGTGGTCTCTGGTGTGGCGTGGGAACCGTCAGCAGCAGGTGACGACGCTGGCGATGACGAGCTTCTCCGCGACGGGGTAGGCGATCCCGAGAAAGAAAACGGCCGGTGGCCCGGAAGCCACCGGCCGCTCGCGTCCACGTCTTGCTATGTCTTCCGCCTCAGGTCCAATCCGTTGGCGTCGGCGTCAACGACGTTGGCCCCGATCGACGTGGTGAAGCTGTAATGCACCGTGCTGGGGTTCGGTGCGGTCGCTCCCACGAGAGAGTTCGTCGAATACTTGATCCCAATGACGAACCTCTGCCCAACGGTCGCTCCGGTGATGTTGAGGAGGACCTGACCAGAGCTCGGGTAGCTGAATGTTCCCAGCGAGCTCTTGGTGCAGTTCGGGTTGTACAAGACGACCTGATCGTTCAGGACCTGGAAGAAGGTCGAGAAGTTCCCGGTGGTGATGATTTGGTTGACGTTGACCGCGAACGAGGAGCTCGGCGCCCTCACGTTCGAGTAGTAGAAGAACACACCGGGATCGGTCTGGCTGATCTTCAGGTTCTTCACCGAGTAGTTCACCTGGTTGAGATCGGCCGCATTCCGCGAGACATAGTCCTGGCAGCTTGTCTGGGTCGGAGTGATCTTGCCGGTCGCGACCAGGATGTCGTCGTTGGTGATGGTGCACGTCGCGGTACCGCCGTTCGGAATGACCAGGTTGGAGCAGTTGGAGTACGTCGTCGAGTAGCCCGTCACCGGCGGCTCGGTCACGGTGTAGGTCCCGGCATTGACGGTGCGAGTCCGAATCCCCTTTAGTGGATCAGTCCCGTCCTGCAAGAACGCAACGGCGGGGCCGCCGTTGACCCGGAACGAGAAGTCCGTGGCCACCTTCGTGCCGGTGTTGTTGTTGATGACCACCTTCTTGACGATGAGCGTGGCGGGCTGGTCGTCGTTGGTGATGGTGCAGGTGGCGGTGGCCCCGTTGGCGATGGTGACGTTGGAGCAGTTGGAGTAGGTGGTGGTGTAGCCGGACACCGGCGGCTCGGTCACCGAGTACGTCCCGGCGTTCAGAGGCGTGAGCGTCCGGATCCCCTTCAGCGGATCGGCCCCGTCCTGCAGGAACGCGACGGGTGCCGCGCCGTTGACCTGGAAGGAGAAGTTGGTCGCGACCTTGGTCCCACCGTTGTTGTTGATGACCACCTTCTTGACGATGAGCGTGGCGGGCTGGTCGTCGTTGGTGATGGTGCAGGTGGCGGTGGCCCCGTTGGCGAT
>JBHELE010000249.1:0-2853 GCA_046263235.1 Actinomycetota bacterium | reverse complement strand
GATCAACAACCACGCCCCGATCGCCCGCGACGGCTACAACGCGTTGAGGGGGTACGTCGTGAACTTGGTCACTCGCGTGCCGGAGGGACAGGAGGCGCCCTACGACGGCGTGGCCGAGCTCACGTGGGACGACCGGGACGGCATGAAGGCGGATTTCGCCACAGAGGCTTCGAAGCGGAGCACCGAGGACCTGGGCAACTTCACGAACGGGTTCGGGCTGCTGTTCGTCGAGCAGACCGTCGTGAAATGACGGAGGCGGCGGCGTGCCGATGACCCCATCGGAGGTCGAGGAGTTCCTGGCGGAGCCTCGGCTGTGCCACTTCGCGACCGTCGACGCCGACGGTCTGCCGCGGGTCAGGCCCCTGTGGTTTCTCTGGCGCGACGAGGCGTTCTGGTTCACCACCAGGCTGGAAGCCAGGCACACCGGCCGTGACGTCGCCTCCTCGGGCAGGGCCACGATCTCGATTGCATCCGACGACCGACCGTACCGGGCCGTGCTGGCCGCTGGAGTCGTCGACACGATCGGAAAGGACCGCGCGCTCTTGGAGGCGATCTCGACCCGCTACGGCCGCCGGGAAGGACTGACATGGCTGCGAGGTGCCATGGAGGAACCCGACCGAACGGTGCTGAGGATGGCACCGAAGCGACTGGTCTCCTGGAACTACGGCCGCGGTGATTACCGGCGGCAGAACCGGGGTGATTCGATGCGCACGGCGGCGTTGCGTCCGCCGGAGCGCGGGGAGTAACGTCCGGCTGAGTAACGGATAGCCGGGAGGCCCGCAATGCCCGCATTGGCACGTCCCTCGCCCACGTCACCCCTGCGGTCGCCGCTCCGCCGCGCCGCTCTCGTTATCTCCGCCGTCGTCGCGTTATCCGCGCTGGCCATCCCCCCGGCGGCGGCAGCCGACTACAACGTCACGCTCAGCCCGAAGAAGAAGACCTACTCCTGGAACGGCGGGCCGGGAACGGCCATCGTCGTGCTCACCGGCGGACTGCCCATCCCGGCGCCCGTCCCCTGCGACACCGAAGGAATCCATGACTGCGAGGACCTGCTGATCAAGGTCAAGGACGCGTCCGGACGGCTCCAGGTCGACATCGAGGGAACGAACCCCAACGCCGTCGATATCGATCTGTACCTGTACAGGAGCACCTCCGGCGGGACAGTGGGGGCGGAGCTCGACACCAGCGGGAACATCGGCCCGGTGGAGAGCGTCACCGCGCAGGTCAAACCGGGCTACTACCTCGTTCGGGTCGACTTCGCGATCGCAGTGGAGGGCACGTACAGCGGTACGGCCACCTTCACGCGGTAGCGGCTACAGCTCACCGTCCCCCTCGGGGAACCCGAGCAGCGGCTCGATTCCGACCGTCAGCCCGGAATGGTCGAACACCGACTTGATCGCCAGGATCACGCCGGGCATGAAGGACACCCGCTGCGACGAGTCGTGGCGGATGGTGAGCGTTTCGCCCAACCCGCCGAAGATCACCTCCTGGTGGGCCACCAGACCCGGCAGCCGCACGGAGTGGATCCGAATCCCCTCCACGTCGCCGCCCCGGACGCCCGCCACGGTTTCCGCGTCCGGCCCTTTCCATTCGGCCTGCCTGGCCCGGGCCATCCTCCGGGCGGTGGCCATGGCCGTCCCGGACGGCGCGTCGGCCTTCCCGTCGTGGTGGAGCTCGATGATCTCTCCGGGGGCGAACACGCGGGCCGCCTGGGCGGCGAACCGCTGCATCAAGACCGCGCCGATGGCGAAGTTCGGCGCGACGATCACGTTGGATTCGTTGCCCTCGCCCTCCAGCAACCTGCGGATCTCGTCGAGATCGTTCTCCGTCAGGCCTGTCGTCCCGACCACGATGTGCATGGCGTGCTCGATGGCCCACCGCACGTTCTCCATGACCGCCTCCGGCGTGGTGAAATCGACGGCGACCTCCGTCTCCGCCTGCAGCAGGACGTCGAGCTAGTTCGAGATCCGTACGTCGATCTCGGGGTGGCCGATCAACTGCCCGAGGTGCTCTCCGACCCGAGTCCGGCTGACCCCCGCCGCCAGGGCCAGCTCGCCATCGTCCATGACGGCCTTGCACACCAGCTGGCCCATCCGACCCGAGGCCCCCAGGACGCCGACCCGGATCACCGGACCGCTGCCTCGGCGCCGCTCGCTGGGGCGTGGGCCGCCACTCCCATCTCGGCCGTCCCCTCGCCGCCACCGGTCTCGAAGGCGTCCTCCGCGAAGGGACCGATCACCGCGAGCGCCATGGGCCGTTCGAACACGCGTCTGGCGACCTCCGTGGCGTCGTCCAGCGTCACGGCGTCGATCCGGCCGAGGACGTCGTCGACGGAGAGGATCTCACCGTGGCTGATCTCGGACTTCCCGATGCGGGACATCCGCCCGGACGTGTCCTCCAGGGACAGGACCAACGCGCCCTTCATGTGGCCCTTGGCTCGTTCGAGCTCGGCTTCGGCGAGCCCGCCCCCGGCGACGTCGTGGATCTGATCGCGGATGATGTCGAGCACCTCTCGCGCTTTGGCCGGCGTGGTTCCCGCGTACGCCACGAACTGGCCGGTCTCCGTGAACATCGAGTGATAGCTGTACACCGAGTACGCCAGGCCCCGTTTCTCCCGAACCTCCTGAAAGAGGCGCGATGACATGCCGCCACCGAGCGCCGAGTTCACCACGCCGAAGGCGAACCGTTCGGGGTCCTGCCGGGAATACGCGTTCGTGCCAAGGCAGATGTGGGCCTGTTCGGTCTTGCGGGGATGGACGAGCGTCGCCCCCGATGGCGCCGGCACCGTCCCCGGCGCCCGGACCGCCGGCGCCCTGCCGGGCCCGACGCGAGGTCCGGTGTCCATCCCCAGTT
>JBHELE010000248.1:0-3676 GCA_046263235.1 Actinomycetota bacterium | reverse complement strand
CCGAGGTCCTGGTCAACTGGGAGCGAATCAAGACCGAGGAGAAGGGCGAGCACGCCGTCGACGACGACATCCCCTCCACGCTCCCGGCGCTGGCCCGCGCCGCGAAGGTCCAGCGGCGAGCCGCCGGGGTCGGGTTCGACTGGCGGTCCGCCGCCGATGCGGCCGCCAAGGTCCGGGAGGAGCTCGCGGAACTGGAATCCGAGATCCAGGGACTGGAAGAGGACCGGGCATCGCGGACGAAGGCCCCGCCGGATCGGGTCGAGGAGGAGCTCGGGGACGTGCTCTTCGCTGTCGCCGCGCTGGGCCGCCGCCTCAACGTCGATCCCGAGACCGCCCTCCGCCGCGCCACCGCGCGTTTCGCGGAGCGGTTCGAGCGGATGAAAGCCGAAGCCGAAACGGACGGCGCTGATCTGGAGTCCCTGAGCAGCGACGAGCTGCTGCGGCGCTTTCGCTCCGCGAAGTAGGCCGATCGCCAGCCCGTCAACGGACGCGTCCGGTAGTCCCCGTTACCCGATTCGCCCCGTTCTGGCCATACAATCCTTCTCCCCATGAGCGTGATCGACGACATCACCGCGCGGGAGATCCTCGATTCCCGGGGAAATCCGACCGTCGAGGTCGACGTCCTGCTGGCCGACGGCAGCGTCGGGCGGGCGGCGGTTCCGTCCGGAGCGTCCACCGGCACGTACGAGGCCATCGAGCGCAGAGATGGTGACGGCGACCGGTTCGCCGGCAAGGGCGTGCTGGATGCCTGCCGGGCGGTGGACGAGGAGATCCGTCCAGCCCTGGAGGGGGCCGAGGCGCTCGACCAGCGAGCCGTCGACCGCGTGCTGGTGGAGCTCGACGGGACGGCGAACAAGCAGCGGCTGGGGGCGAACGCCGTGCTGGGCGTCTCGCTGGCGGTGGCCAAGGCGGCGGCCGCGGCGCTCGACCTCCCGCTGTTTCGGTACCTGGGCGGTCCGCAGGCGCACCTGCTGCCGACCCCACTCATGAACGTGATCAACGGTGGCCGTCATGCCGACAATCGCCTGGAGCTCCAGGAGTTCATGCTGGCGCCGGTCGGCGCGGCGTCGTTCTCGGAAGGGCTCCGGTGGGGGGCGGAGGTGTTCCACGCCCTCCACGCCGCGCTGAAGCAGAAGGGGCTGTCGACCGGCGTCGGCGACGAGGGCGGGTTCGCGCCGGAGGTCGCCACCGCGTCGGAGGCGCTGGAGCTGCTGGTGCAGGCCATCGACGCCGCCGGGTTGGAACCGGGCGATGAGGTCGCCCTGGCCATGGACCCGGCCGCGTCGGAGATCTTCTCGGGCGGCCGGTACCGGCTCGAGGGCGGGGAACGAACCTCGGCTGAGATGATCCGGTTCTACGGTGGGCTCGTCGACGCGTTTCCCATCGTCTCCATCGAGGATCCGCTGGCGGAGGACGACTGGGACGGGTGGCAGGCGCTGACCGAGGCGCTCGACGAGCGCATCCAGATCGTGGGCGACGACCTGTTCGTCACCAATCCGGAGCGGTTGGAGCGCGGCATCGAAGAGGACTCGGCCAACGCGATCCTGGTCAAGGTCAACCAAGTCGGCACCCTCACCGAGGCGCTCGACGTGGTCGGCATGGCGAAGGAGGCCTCCTACGGTGTCGTGATCAGCCACCGTTCGGGCGAGACCGAGGACACGACCATCGCGGATCTGGCCGTCGCCACGGGCGCCGGACAGATCAAGACGGGCGCGCCCTCCCGAGGCGAACGGACGGCGAAGTACAACCAGCTCCTACGCATCGAGGAAGCGCTGGGGGAGACCGCTCGCTACGCGGGACGGGCCCCCTACGCGCGGTTCGCCGGATCCGAGGCGGTCGGATGAGCGGGCGGCGGACGCGCATCACGCCGCGGGCCGGCATCCTGATCGTCGTCCTGATCGGCCTGCTGGTGTACATGGCCGTGCCGCTCAAGGCGTACCTCGCCCAGCGGTCCCGGGTGTCCGAGATCCACGCGCAGACGCAGCTCCTGGAGCGCCGGAACGCCGCCCTTCGCGAGGAGGTCCGGAGGCTCCACGACCCCGCCTACGTCGAGAAGCTGGCGCGGTGCGACGGCATGGTTCGCCCCGGCGAGATCTCGTTCGTCATCGTCCCGGCCGACGGGAGCGATCCGGCGGCGCCGTCCTGCTGAACGGGGCCGGTAGACGGCTCGCACCGGGGGAATAATCGCGGGTCGAATGGACATCCAGAGAGTGCTTGGCCGCGTCGACGAGTTCCAGCAGCGAAAGCGTTTCCTGGCGTTCCCGTTCGCGGTCCTCAAGAAGTTCGGCGACGATCGGGCCGGGAACCTGGCAGCGCTGATGGCGTACTACGGGTTCTTCTCCCTGTTCCCGCTGCTGCTGGTGATGGTGTCGGTCCTCGGTCTGCTCCTTCGGGGGAATCCGGAGCTGCAGCAGCGAATCGTCGATTCGACCCTGGCGCAGTTCCCGATCATCGGCGACCAGCTGCAGCGAAACGTGGGGGCGCTCGGTGGCGAGGGAGCGGGGGTCACCCTCGGGATCGGGACGATCACGGCACTGTGGGCGGGGCTGGGCGTCATGCAGGCGTCGCAGAACGCGCTGAACACCGTATGGGACGTGCCGCGCAAGGATCGCCCGAACTTCCTGCAGACCAGGCTTCGATCGCTGATCATGTTGCTGGTCCTCGGCTCTGTGGTGATCGCGTCGACCTTGCTCTCCGGCCTGGGGACCGCCACGGGGTCGCTCGGCGTGCTCCTGCGGGTGGTCGGGCTGGCCGGCTCGCTGCTGATCAACGTCGGGGGTTACCTCGTCGCATACCGAGTGCTGACCGACCGGCCGCTCCGGTGGGCCGACGTCGCCGTCGGCGCGATCTTCGCCGGGATCGTGTGGACCGCGCTCCACGCCCTGGGGAACTTCTACATCGGGCACATGCTGAAGAACTCCAGCGCGCTGTATGGGTTCTTCGCCTTCGTCCTCGGCCTGTTGGCGTGGTTCTACCTCGGGTCGCAGATCACCCTCCTCGGAGCGGAGGTCAACGTGGTTCGAAAGAACCGCCTGTGGCCTCGGAGCCTTCAGCAGGAGCCGCCGCTTCGCGAGGAGGATCGCCAGACCCTTCGACGGGCGGCCAAGGTCGAGGAGCGATTGCCGCAGGAGAAGGTGGACGTCACCTTCCAGGAAGGGTCGGACTCCGACGAGCCCCCCTGACGAGCGAACGGCCTTCGGCCGTCCCGGACTATCGCGGCCGACCGTTTGCGGTCCGTCGACGGCCTGTTGACGGTCCTGGGGGGCGGTGGGATAGTGCCCCCGTCGTCGGGCCACCCCGGCTCGGATTCGAGGAAGGAGTTCCAATCGCAGACCTAGAGATCGGTGCCGTCGTGGAGGGCACAGTCCAACGAATCACCCCGTACGGGGCGTTCCTCCAGCTGGAAGATGGCAAGCTCGGCCTGGTTCACATCTCCGAGATCGACCGGAACTACGTGCGGAACGTCGAGGAGCACCTCCGCCTCAACGACCGGGTCCAGGCCAAGGTCATGGCCATCAAGGAAGACGGCAAGATCGATCTCTCCATCAAGGCTCTGCAGGATCCCGCGCCCAGGATCGACCGGCGAGGGCGCGACCCCGAGTTCGAACAGAAGCTGAAGCGGTTCATGCGACAGTCCGAGGAGCGCCAGGTCGACTTCAAGCGCTCCGTCGAGAAC
>JBHELE010000247.1:0-10263 GCA_046263235.1 Actinomycetota bacterium | reverse complement strand
TTCCGGCGTCCGTCGGATGCGCGCCCAGGCGCTCGAACAACCGTGCGTGCGTGCCCTCGTTGAACCAGTGCAGGTCCTCGGCGGTGATCAGCTTGGTCGCCGAACGGGCGGCGGCCGAACGGGAGCTCGAACGGGACATACCGCGTTAGGTTACCCAGGGGCGGCGTTCGACACGTCCGGACGGTGCGGCTTCGCGCTGGTTCGTCGCGATGGTCGGGCTGGGGCGCGGGCGCGGCCACGCTTCCTCGCCGAGTCGACGTCGGACAGCGTCGTCGTCACCTCCTGCCTGTCCCGAAATCCTTCCAGGCCGTGTCGTGCCCGGCGCCTCCAGTTCGGGTGCTCCCGCGTGCCCGGCACGTTCTGGGGACGGGGATCCAGCCACAGGTCCTCCAGGTTGACGACCACAATTCGTGCCTCGGATGAGGCGAGGTATCGAAGAACACCCTCCATGGCCTCCCGGAGCACATTCGACGGATCCATGGTCGGCCACCGGCGGTGGGCACCCAGCATGCGGCCCACGGCGGCACGGATCTCCGGATCGGCGTCGCGCCAGAACGCCGCGAACGGGGGGAGGTCGTGGGTGTTGAGGGACGCGACCGACCGCCGCGACGGCGGGGGGACCGGCGGCCGCCTCTCGGCGGATACCTCGAGCTCCGCGACGTAGCTTCGAGCCAGACCGTGCCGGGCCATGGACCGCCGGACCTCGGCGGGAACGGTCCCCAGGTCCTCTCCGACCATCACGGTCCCCGCGCGGTGAGCCTCCAGCGCGAGGATCGCGTACAGCTCCTCGGCCGGGTACCGAACGTAGGTGCCCTCGTTCGGCGCGACGCCGCGAGGAATCCAGAACAGCCGGTGCAACCACATGACGTGGTCGAGCCGCACGACGCGGGCGTGCCGGCACAGGTGGCGGAACGACTCGATCACGTAGCGGTACCCCTGGTCTCGAATCCTGTCGGGATGCAGCGGCGGAACCCCCCAGTCCTGGCCGCCGCCGAAGAACGCGTCCGGCGGCGCGCCCGTCGTCGCGTCGAACGCGAAGGCCTCTCGTTCGCGCCACGCGTCGTACCCCGCAGGGTTCACCCCTACCGGAAAGTCGAAGTGCACCCCGCACCCGGCTCGGTCGGCCCGCCTCTCCAGCGCGGACATCTGCTCCTCGGCCAGGACCTGGACGTACCGGTGATAGCGACACGCGGCAGCGTCGCCGCCGCCCGTGGGCAGGCGACCATCACGCTCGGCCGCGGGCCACCCCGTCCACGCCGTGCCGTGTCGCTCGGCAGCGGCACGAAACGCCGCGTAGTCGCCGAGGCGTGGAAGCGTCCGCGTGAGGTCGGTCATCTCGGCGCGGCGGGGGGCCCGGGCGAACGCCTCCGCCGCCAGGAGCTGGAGGACCCGTCGCTTCAATCCCATAACCGCCCGATGGTCGACCAGTTCCCCCCGGCGGGCGCGGGCGAGATCCCGGCGGAACGCGTCCGATTCCACAAGCGCGCGAGCGTCGGCGGAGTGCCGAAGGTCCGGTGACGCCGTCACGTCCACGAACAGCTCGTTCCAGAACAGCCGGCTGGCCGGCGAGTAGGGGCTGGGGTCGAACAGCGGCCCTTCGTTGAACGAGGCCAGCAGTGGCAAGGTCGCGACGGCCCGACCGCCCAGCCCCGCCGCCCACTCCGCCAGGTCGCCCAGATCCGACAGGTCGCCGACCCCCCAGCTCCGCCGAGTGAACAGGGCGTAGAGCGGCAGAAAGGTACCCCACGTCCGGTCCGAGGCGCTCGGCGCCCGCCGCGGTGCCGAGATCACCACGGCATGTCCCTCCCGACGTCCCAACCGGACGTCCAGGCGGTGGTAGCCGAGGGGAAGAAGAAGCGACCGATCGGTGGCCGTCAGCTCGACGTGCTCCGTGCCGCCGATCTCGGCGGCCTGGCCGACCCCGACGCGGCGAGCGTGCCACGCCCGTTCGCTTCCGTCCTCCAGCGTCACCGTCGCTCGGTACGGTCCGCCGAGGTCTCCCGCCGGAACCCGCAATCGGATCTCGTCGAGCCGGCCGTCCCACGCCACCAATGCCGGCGCCACCGGCCGGTTCCAGAGCTCTGCCCCGCGGTGCCGGGCCGCGTCCCGGATATCGTCCTCGCGCTCAAGCGGTGCGCCCAGCGCCCGGAGCGTCTCGACGACGGCCGTGCGGGACGGCCGCACGAGCCTCCCCTCACTTCCGTGGTAGCTCGTCTGCACCCCGTATAGGCGAGCCAGGTCGGCCAGCCCACCGGCCGACCCATCGCTCAAACGGTGGTCTCCAGCTGTTGCAGGATCCCGTGGAGGGGGATGCGAACCCAATCCGGGCGGTGGTTGAGCTCGTACCGCAGCTCGTACAGCGCCTTCTCCAGCAGGAAGACGTCGAGCATGACGCGCATCTGCGGTCCTTCCGGCGGCAGGATGCCATTCGGGGGGAACGCGTCCAGGTACGCCTGGACGAAGGTCGCGGCAACCCACTGATACCAGAGCAGGATCCACGGCTCAAGGAATGCGGGGTTCTCCGGGTTCGGCTCCGCCGTCTGCCGGGAGAGGGCGGTGTAGGCCGCGTAGTGGAACGACCGAAGCATCCCGGCGACATCCCGGAGCGGCGACCGCTTGATCCTTCGCTCCCCGAGCGGGCGATCCGGTTCGCCCTCGAAGTCGATGATCACGAAGTCTCGCCCCGTCCACAGGACCTGACCGAGGTGGTAGTCGCCGTGGACCCGGATGCGCGAGGCCTCGATCTTGACCTCCAGCAACCGTCGGAACCGGCCCATGATCTCGTCCTCGAGGTCGAGGATCTGAACGGTCTGCGGTATCCGCCGGGCTCCCGTCCGGATCAACCGGTACGTCTGCGCGGTGAGCGCCCGGGCGGACTGGTAGACCGACCGCTGATAGAGCGTCGAAAACCGCTCCGGAGCGAAGCTCGCGTTGTCGCGGTCCGCGGCCAGCGCGGCGTGCAGCTCCGCCGTCCGCCTCCCGAGCAATCGGGCCGACTCGAGATACGACCCGATGAGCTCGTGGGCCACGTCCGGCGGCGAGCGCCGGGCGAGGTCGAGCGCCGACCCCGCCGACAGTGGTGGCCCCTGGTCCTCCGGCAGTCTCGTCCGCACCTGTTCCACGTAGCTGTCCAGCATGTCCAGGGTGTAGGCCCAGGCGTCTCCTTCGTTCGGGACGAAACGCTGGAGGATCCCGATCGTGGACGGCGAGGCCCGCCCACCGTGGTACTCGATCGCACCCGCCACCGGCGGGACGTGCTCGAACTGCATCGCCTCGGTGAGGTGTCGCCCGATCTCGAGGTCCGGGTTGACCCCATCCTCCATGCGACGGAACAGCTTGAGCACGAGCTCGTCGCCGAACACAAGCGAGGTGTTCGTCTGCTCGGCCTGCATGATCGTGGGATCGACCCTCCCCGAGGTCGCCATCCCGCCGACCTGCCGGAGCGACGTCATCGGCGTGTACACCACCCGGCCAGCCCGGCCCGAAAGGACCCTTCGCCGTCGCATGGCGTCCAGGAGCTCCCGTCCGAACGCGCCGGTGAAGGTGGAGTCGAACAGCAGGCCCTCCCCGGCCGGCGTTCGAAGCTTGGCGACGACAGCGTGCGCCGGGACCTCGTGGTTCTCGGCGCCGGAGACGCGGTAGGACAGCGGCACCACGTACGTCTCCGGATCACCCTCGGTGAACTCGACATGGACGAACGTGACGTGGCTGATCGGACCGTTGCCGCCGCCCGGCAGCAGGGCGATCACATCGACGACCTCTGCGGTCTTTATCTTGCGCGCCTTCGATCGGAACCACCGCCGCTGGGCGAGATACGACGGAAGGGCCTCCTCCAGCAAACCGCGCCCGCCCTCGGTGAACAGTCCTCGCCAGTCCCCCTCGAGCTGCAGGACCGGCAGGGGCACATCGCCGCCCCGCTGTTCGCCCGCCCGCTGGGGCTCCAGGGCGAACCAATAGAAGATGTGCGGGGCCAGCGTCAGCAGGTACGGCAGGTCCCCGATGGGTGGGAACTCCGTCCGGCCGAACAGCTCCACCGGAACCATCCCCTTGAACGCGGACAGGTCCAGCTCGACGTACTGGGCGTGCCGGGAGAGGTTCGCGACCACCAGGACGCTCTCGCCCTCGTGACGTCGCAGGAACGCCAGGACCTTGCGGTTCTCGGGGTAGAGGAATTCGAGCGACCCCCGGCCGAACGCCCGGAACCGCTTGCGCAGCGCGATCATGCGCTTCATCCACCACAGCAACGAATGAGGGTTGTCCTGCTGGGCCTCCACATTGATGGCGCCGGCGTTGTATTCGGGGTCGATGCTCACCGGCAGGTACAGACGGTGCGGGTTGGCGTCGGAGAACCCGGCGTTGCGGTCGGCGCTCCAGTGCATCGGGGTCCTGACGCCGTTGCGGTCGCCCAGGTAGATGTTGTCGCCCATGCCGATCTCGTCGCCGTAGTAGATGACCGGCGTCCCGGGGAGGGAGAACAACAGTCCGTTCATCAGCTCGATCATTCGTCGGTCGTTGCCGAGGAGCGGGGCCAGCCGCCGGCGTATCCCGAGGTTGATCCGGGCCTGCGGATCGTCGGCGTACACCCGGTACATGTAGTCGCGCTCCTCGTCCGTGACCATCTCGAGCGTCAGCTCGTCGTGATTGCGAAGGAAGATCGCCCACTGACATGACTCCGGGATCGGAGGCGTCTGGTTCAGGATGTCGACCATGGGAAACCGGTCCTCCATCCGGATCCCCATGAACATCCGCGGCATGAGCGGGAAGTGGAAGGCCATGTGGCACCGGTCCCCGTGGCCGAAGTACGCGGCGGCGTCCTCGGGCCACTGGTTCGCCTCGGCCAGCAGCATCCGGTTGGAGTGGTTGGCGTCGACGTGCGCCCGGAGCTCCCGCAGGAACTCGTAGGTTTGCGGGAGGTTCTCGCAGTTCGTCCCCTCCTGTTCGAACAGGTACGGGACGGCGTCGAGGCGGAGCCCGTCGACCCCCATGTCGAGCCAGAAGTCGACCACCTCGAACATGGCCCGCCGAACCTCGGGGTTCTCGAAGTTGAGGTCCGGCTGGTGTGAGTAGAAGCGGTGCCAGTAATACGCCTTGGCGACCGGGTCCCATGCCCAGTTCGACGATTCGAAGTCCTTGAAGATGATCCGGGCGTCCCGGTACCGGTCGGGCGTGTCGCTCCACACGTAGAAATCCCGGTACGTCGAGCCCGGCGGGGATCGCCGGGCGCGCTGCAACCACGGGTGCTGGTCGGACGTATGGTTGAGGACCAGCTCGGTGATGACCCGCAATCCCTGCCGGCGGGCCTCGCGCATGAAGGCCCGGAAGTCGCGAATGGTGCCGTACGCGGGATGGATGGCCTTGTACTGCGCGATGTCGTAGCCGTCGTCTCGAAGCGGCGACGGATAGAACGGGAGCAGCCACACCGCCGTCACCCCGAGGTCCTGCAGGTATCCGAGCTTGCGGGTGAGGCCACGGAAATCGCCGATGCCGTCGGCGTTGGAGTCCTGGAACGCCCGGACGTGCACCTCGTAGATCACGGCGTCCCGGTACCACTGTGCGGCGTCCGCCGGGTGGGGCGCGGAGATGGTTCGTTCCCGGATTCCCGCCGGGCTCACGTCCGTGCGGTCGATCACGGGAGCGGCTCGAGGTCGACGTCGGGCCGAGCCCTGAGCCGAACGTGAAGGATGTGGGCCGGAACGATGCCCGGATCGAGCTCAACGTAGTTGCGCCCGCGGCGCCACCGGTGGTGGGCGTCGGTGATGAGGTCGTGGACCGGAAACGCTTCGTCGGGGTGCTGCGCCACGTCGTCGAGCGACATCTCGACCCAACCGGATTGAACGTGCTCGGGGTCGAGGTTCACCACGGCCAGGATGACGTTCGACCCATCCGCCGATCGCTTGCTGTAGGCGAGGAGCGCGTCGTTGTCGACGTCGTGGAACCGAAGGCCCCGATTCGTCTGCAAGGCCGGGTTGGTCCGCCGGATGCGGTTGATGCGCCCGATCAGCTCCGACAGGCTGCTCGGGTCGGAGCGATTCCAGGTGCGGATCTCGTACTTCTCCGAGTGGAGGTACTCCTCGGACCCTGCCGTCAGCGGCCGGTGCTCCATGAGCTCGAAGGCCGGCCCGTAGATCCCGTAGCTGGCCCCGAGCGTGGCGGCCAGGACCAGTCGCTGGACGAATGTGGCGCGGCCGCCGACCTGCAATTGTGCCGTCAGGATGTCGGGCGTGTTCGGCCAGAGGTTGGGGCGAAAGTACTCCGCCACGTCCGTCTCGGTCAGCTCCGTCAGGTAGTCCGTGAGCTCGCGCTTCGTGGTCCGCCAGGCGAAGTACGTGTACGACTGGGTGAACCCCAGCTTCGCCAGGCGGTACATCACCTTCGGCCTGGTGAACGCTTCGGACAGGAAGATCAGGTCCGGGTGCTTCGCCTTCAGCTCGCCGATCATCCACTCCCAGAATGCGAAGGGCTTCGTGTGGGGGTTGTCGACGCGGAAGATTCGAACGCCCCGGCCGATCCAGAACTCCACCACGCCGCGGAGCTCCTCCCACAGGTTTCGCCAGTCGGTGGTCTCGAAGTCCAACGGATAGATGTCCTGGTACTTCTTCGGCGGGTTCTCGGCGTATTGGATCGAACCGTCCGGGCGGTGGCGGAACCACGACGGGTGCTCCCGAACCCACGGGTGGTCGGGGGAGCATTGATACGCGATGTCCATCGCCACCTCGATCCCGACCTCCCGGGCCGTCCTCACCAATCGCTCGAAGTCCTCGATCGTGCCGAGCTCCGGGTGGATCGCGTTGTGCCCGCCCTCCTCCGAGCCTATGGCCCACGGGCTCCCCGGGTCGCCCGGATCGCCCCGCTCGACGTTGTTCGGCCCCTTGCGGTGCGTGCGCCCGATCGGATGGATGGGAGGGAGATACAGGACGTCGAACCCCATTTCCGCGACGTAGGGAAGCCTCGCCACGACGTCGGCGAACGTTCCGTGCCGCCCGGGCTCGGGGGCGGCCGAGCGAGGGAACATCTCGTACCACGAGCTGAACCGGGCCCGTTCCGGATCGACCACGACCTCGAGCTCTCGTTCGTACGTCGTGGACAGCCGGCGGTCCCCGAACAGGGTCATGAGGGAGGCCAGGCCCGGCTCCACCGCGGCGTCGAGGGCCTCGACGCGATCGCCTCGCAGCCGTTTGGCGAACGTCCGAAGCTCGGTGCGCTCCGGACCGGACGCCCGTCTCGCGGAGCGGTCGACCATCGCCGCTCCCACTGCGAGGTCGATCCGAACGTCCTGCCCTGCCTCGGCTTTCTTCGCCACGTCCCGCCGCCAGGTGGCGAACCGATCGACCCAGGCCTTCACCGTGTATCGGTAGCGTCCCAGCTCCTCCACGGAGAACGTCGCTCGCCACCGGTCGTTGGGGAGCGGGTCCATGGGGATTTCGGTCCAGGCATCGTCGTCCGCCTTGCGGAACAGCAGCGCGCCACCGAGCACATCGTGACCATCGGCGAACATGTCGGCCCGCACGACCACGTCCTCACCGATGACCCGTTTGATGGGGAAGCGCCCACAGTCGATCTCGGGCTGCACGCCCTCGATCACCACGCGTCGTCGTCGGTCCGTTCGTCTCATCGAAGCCCGATCACGACCTCGACCCATGATGATGCCCACCCGTCTAGGATGGCCAATCGCGGTTGTCAGGAGGAGCGCAGGTCGGACAGGCCCAGCACCTGCTCCGCCTCGTGGGTCCAGTCGGGGTCCGAGCGGCCGGCGCGGGCGGCGTCGAGGATGGCCAGGGCCCGGGGAGTGTCCAGATCGTCGTCGAGCGCTGCGAAGAACTCCTCGCGCCTGGTGGGGAGACCATCCTGCCGCGCCGAAGGATCCGGATCGGCGCGCAACCGGCTCTCGTCGAAGTGGCAATCGTCGCGGTATCGCCGTTGCAGGAGATAGCGTCGGATGGCCACCGGTTCGTACCGCTCGAGCAGCCGCTCCACGAAGGTCATGTTCCCGAGGGACTTGCTCATCTTCTCGTTGGCCTGATGAACGGTCCCGGTGTGCATCCAGTGGCGGACGAACGGCGCCGGCCCGACAGCCTCGGCCTGGGCCCGTTCGGATTCGTGATGGGGAAAGATGAGGTCGGAGCCGCCGCCGTGGATGTCGACGGGCTGACCGAGCAGCCGGCGCGCCATGGTCGAGCACTCGATGTGCCACCCGGGCCTGCCCTCGCCCCACGGGCTGGGCCACGTCGGCTCGTCTGGAGCCGACGGCTGCCACAGGACGAAGTCGAGCGGGTCGTCCTTGTTCGGGTCCTCCGGGTGGCCGCCCCGATCCTTCGCCAGCTCGATCATGGTCTCGCGATCCAGGCGCGACAGGCTTCCGTACCCCGAGTCCGAAGCCACCCGGAAGTACACCCAGCCCTTTCGCTCGTATGCGCACCGCGCCCCGATGAGCGCCTCGACCTCCTCGACCATCTGGGGAACGAATTCCGTCGCCCGCGGCGTGACCGTTGGACGGGCGACGCCGATGGCGTCCATCGCGTTCTCGAAGCGGGCCGTCTCGCTCTCGGCGAGCTCCTTGAAGTCGACGCGGCGCTCCCGGGCCACGCGAAGGATGTCGTCGTCCACGTCCGTGACGTTCTGGACGTGGGTGACCTCCGCCCCGAGGTGACGGAGATACCGCGCCAGCACGTCGAAATGGACGTACGTGAAGGCGTGGCCGAGGTGAGCGGCGTCGTACGGCGTGATCCCGCAGACGTACACCGACATCTTGGGCCGGACGACGAGCTGTCGCATGGCGCCGGTCGCCTCGTCGTACAGCCTCATCCGGGCAGGATACGGCGGCCCGCCGAAACAACTCCGGAACTCTTGCTCCTGGCCGCCGGCCGCTCGGCGAGAATGGTCGTGACTATGAACATCTCGGACATCGGCGGCCTGGCATGACCCACGCGGTAGAGATTCGCGCCGCGGGGCGGCGAGCGCCGGTGTCGCTGCCCGGCGACGTCGTGATTCCGGCGAACGCCGGCGGGGTCGTCGTCTTCGCGCACGGCAGTGGGAGCAGCCGCATGAGCCCTCGCAACCGGATGGTGGCGGAGAGGTTGCACGACGAAGGGCTCGCCACGCTGCTGTTCGACCTGCTGACGGACGAGGAGGCGGGCGACCGGGCGCTGGTGTTCGACATCCCACTGCTTGGGGACCGGCTGGTCGCGGCGACGGACTTCGTGCGGTCGCGATCGGACGTCGGCGCGCTCCCCGTCGGCTATTTCGGAGCCAGTACCGGGGCCGGCGCGGCCCTGTGGGCGGCGGCCGTGGTCGACCCACCGATCGGCGCGGTCGTGTCGCGGGGTGGCCGGCCCGACCTCGCTGCCGAGCGTCTCGGCGACGTCCGCTCGCCGACGCTCCTGTTGGTTGGTGAGCGCGACCCGGAGGTGCTTCACCTGAACGAGGAGGCGCGGGCCGCTCTTCGGTGCGAGAGCGATCTCATTGTCGTACCAGGGGCCACCCACCTGTTCGAAGAGCCCGGCACCCTGGAGGACGTCGCGGATCAGGCCGCCCGATGGTTCGCCCGCCACCTGCGGTGAGCGAGCGACGGGGCCGTCGGTCGATCGATTACGTGATCCTGTTCGCGGCGGACCTCGAGCGTTCGACCGCGTTCTATCGAGACGTCATCGGGCTCGAACCGAAGGTGCGCGGCGAGGGGTACGTCGAATTCCGGACGGGGCCGACGAGGTTCGGCCTGTTCGAACGGTCGAAGCTGCCGGACCTCATCGGGCGGCCCGGAGGCGAGGGCAGGGGGGTGGCCGGCGAGATCGTGCTGATCGTCCCGGACGTCGACGCCGAGGCCGGTCGCCTGCGGGCGGCCGGGGCGGAGATCCTGTCCGATCCCACCGACCGGCCGTGGGGCCATCGAACGCTCCACGTGGCCGATCCGGACGGGAACGTCGTCGAGCTGGCCCAGGAGATCCCGCGCCTCGATCCCGACTGATTGACATGCGCTGGCGATCGGCTCTCCGGCGTCATTACCCTGTCGGCGTGTCCGCGCGGCCGGCTGTTCGCCTCGCCATGGTGCTGGCGTTGTCGCTGACGGCCTGTTCGACGGGGAGCGAGCCCGCGGTCGACCTCCCGTCGGGCCCGGCGACCCTCACCGTCACGAGCCCCGCGTTCTCGGACGGCGGGACCATCCCCACCAGGTTCACGTGCGACGGGCCGGGAATCTCCCCTCCCCTTCGGTGGGCGGAGTCGAAGCCCGCCGAGGAGTTCGTGCTCGTCGTCACCGACCCGGACGCC
>JBHELE010000246.1:0-2803 GCA_046263235.1 Actinomycetota bacterium | reverse complement strand
CGGGCCGAAGGGGTGAGCGCGCCAGCACCCGCGACGCCAGGTCCTCAAGCGCCATCCTGCCTCCGTGCAGGCCCGCCTCCGCAGTGGTGTGAACGACCAGGATGAACCGCTGCCGCCAGTGGTCGAACACGACGGCCCGGTCCACCACCAGGAACGAGATCGGTGGGAAAGGCGGCTCCGATCCGGGGTGCGGGCTACCGTCGATCAGCGACGCCGCCTCGTATCCCAGCATGCCGACCAGGCCTCCGGTGAGCGCCGGCAGCTCCGCGAGGCGGGGACCTCGGAGTCGGCTCGCAACCTCGGCCAGGGCGCTCAACGGGGCGCCTTCGTGAAGCCCTGGTTCGATTGGAAGCGGCCGCCGGACCTCGCCGACGACTAGGCCGTGGTCGCTCGCGGTGATGATCGCGGCCGGATGGCCCGCCACGAACGAGTACCGACCCCATCGTTCGGAACGCTCCACGCTCTCCAGCAGCACCGCCGGCCCGTCGGCGGCCAGCGAGGGGAAGATCCCCACCGGCGTGCACACGTCAGCCGTGAGCTCGGCCCAGACCGGAACCAACGGCCACTCTCGGGCCAGGCGGTCGAACGCCGTTCGGTTCGGCAGCACCTCGAGGTTCGACGTCACGGGTCGGTCTCTCCCTTCGCGCCAAAACGAAAAAGCCCCGGGACCTGTGTCCCGGGGCCCTCGCGCTGGCTGTTATGGACGGCTAGACGCGTGGCGGCGCCGGGCTCCTCGAGCCCCAGCACCACCGCCCGGCCACATGCTCCGCCGTCATGAGGAGTGGCATTCTGCGGGCCCGCCGACGCGACGTCAACGCGAACGCCCCAACGCGGATCCGATCCGGCCCGCCGCGGACGGTCGGCAGAGTCCGGAACATGCACGTGCTATGTGCGGTGAACATTCGGAACCTCGGCTTCGGAGGCGCCGACAGCGGCGCGCGGACGAAGGTGAAGGTCCAGGAACGACCGGACGGCAGCGTTGACCTCGCTCGGCTTCTCGACGACGGCGCCGTGGCTGGCCCCGTCCACCACGACCAGCTCGGAGTCCGCGATCTGCTCGTGCATGAACCGCGCCAGGCTGACCGGGGTGAACGTGTCCAGGGTCGCGGCGATGACCAGCGTTGGCACCCGAACGGTCGGCAGGACGTCCGCCGCGGAGTGCGCGTGCATGGCCTCCGCCATCTTCGACACGACCAAAGGATCGAGGAACGCCAGGTGTCGGTAGTAGCGATGCATGTCGTCGACCTTCGCGTCCGGTCCGAGCGCCCGGAGCATCTGGGCCACCCGGTGTGTGAACACCGGATTGGCCACGAACAACAGGCGCCACAGGACGATGGCCGGCCTCGGCATGGCGAACGCCATCGCGCTGAAGGCCCGAAACATACCGGAGAAGTCGTGGCCATAGAACGTTCGGAGCGGACTCTCGAACGGCGCCGTCAGGGACACGAGCGCGGAGATCCGCTCAGGGAACTGGCGATAGGCCTCCAGGATGGTCTGCCCGCCCATGCTGTGACCGATCAAGGCCGCCTTCCGCGCGCCTTCCGCGTCCAGCACCGCCTCGAGGTCGCGGGCGACCGCCTCGACCGAGAAGTCGTCGCGAGTGAGTTTCCGCGCCCGGTATCCGGGCGCGCGGGGCATCCCGGAGAGCCCCAGCCCGCGGGGATCCCACACGATGACCCGATACGCGTCCTGGAGCGCCGGGACGAGGTACGTCCAGAACGTGTCCTGGCAGATGAACCCGGGGACGAGCGCGACCCACGGCCCGCGGGAGCCGTGCACGCTGTACGCGATGGCCGTCCCGTCGAACGAGCGGGCGCGACGGTCCCGGGGAAACACCAGACAACCGTCCAGGTCTGCGGGTCCGGGGACCGTCCCGCGCCAGCCGATCGGTCGAAGCAGCTGTCGTGCTTCCGCCAGCATCGCGACCGGATTCACGTCCATCGGGGCGATCCTATCCGCGCGACGCCGCACTCGATCGCCCGGCATGCCCCGCGCACCCACCGGGTAGAACGCGCCGGATGCCGAAGGAGAAGATGCAGGGCCCCGAGCCCGGCGAGGACGAGAAGGAGCGGGTCGACCGCGAGCTCATCGAGCTGCTCAACGAGCTTCGGGTGGCGCTTCCGGGTGTTCAGGTCCTGTTCGCGTTCCTGCTCACGCTTCCGTTCACGCAGCGATTCGGCAGCATCACGAGCGCCCAGAAGTCGGCCTACGTCGTGGCGTTCCTGGCCGCGGCCCTCGGCGTGGCTCTGTTGATCGCGCCGTCCTCCTACCACCGGCTCCGGTTTCGAAGGGGCGACAAGACGCGGATGCTGTTCACGTCGAACAAGATGGTGATCGGCGGGATGGCCTTCGTCGCCGTCGCCATGACCTGCGTGGTGTTCGTCATCACCGACGTGTTGTTCGGGGTCACCGCGGCCTCCACGATCACCGCGGCGATCGCCGGCTGGTTCCTGTGGTTCTGGTATGGCCTCCCGATCTCTCGCCGGCTGGGCGATCGAGGGACCGACGACGGATGAACTACCAGGGAGAGCCCTGGCCGAACATCTCCCCCAGCCGAGCTGCCACGTCGAAATCGCCCTCGACCGTGATCCGGCCGTCCATCCAGGCCTTCGCCGGAGCGAGGTCCCGTGCCACCATCCGAACGAAGACGGCGACGGGGGTCGTGATGACGAGTGCCGGGTTCGGTGACGACCGCAGGGCCGCCATCGCTCGGCCGTCGCGCACGGTCACCGTCCACGGACGGGTTCCGTGTCCGTCGGTCAGCCGGTATTCGATGTCGCCCTGGAACCGGCCGGCCTTGTCG
>JBHELE010000245.1:0-3135 GCA_046263235.1 Actinomycetota bacterium | reverse complement strand
GGAGGTCCGCCGGGCGGCGCTGGCCATGGCCCGCGAGGTGGAGCGCCGGTCCTCTCTGGCCACGACGGAGTGGTGGAAAGAGAACCGCCGCGGCGTATTCGTCGACTACAACCAGAACGCCCGCGACCGGACCGTCGCGTCGGTCTACTCGGTGCGGCCGGTTCCCGACGCTCGGGTCTCGTGCCCGCTGGACTGGGACGAGGTCGCGGACGTCGAGCCGCGGGAGCTTAGGCTCGACACGGTTCCGGCGCGGTTCGCGGAGCGCGGCGACCCCCACGCGCCGATCGATGACCGGGCCGGCTCGATCGAGTCGCTACTGGAACTGGCCGACCGTGACCAGGGAGAGGGACTGTCCGACGCCCCCTGGCCGGTCCACCACCCCAAGATGCCCGGCGAGCCCACCCGGGTCTCGCCCTCGCGCGCGAAGAAGCGCTAGTTCCCGTACTGCTTGGTCTCCGGGCGCTCCAGCAGCAGGGCGTGCGCGCGGGCGGCGGCGACCGGGCGGTGAGCAAGGCCGCGGCGCACGACGAAGAGGTCTCCCCGCCGCAGCGTCACGGCGTCCCGACCGTCGATCTCGATCCGGAACTCGCCATCCCAGCACAGGAACAGCTCGTCCTCCTCGTGGTGGTGCCACGGGAACTCGCCGTCGAGCCGGGCTATGCGAAGGACGGCGTCGTTGACATGGACCAGATCGCGCGGTTTCCAGGGGCCGGGAAGCGACCGTGCGGCCTCGTCGATCGAAAGCGGCCCGTCCAAGCGCGGAGTATAGGCGGGCTCACAAACCCATATAGCGGGTGAGCGCGGGCCGTGCTTCGCCCTCGAAGACACAGCTCCACCCGGGGGCCACCCGTGCCACTCGTGACCGTAGGCCCCGGGGGGATGCGCTCCCGGGACGAGCCGCGCAGCTCTTCTAGTGGCTGGCGTAGAAGATGTTCTCGCCGTAGCCGGTCTCGATGAACCGCCTCATGTCGGTCCACACCATCTGCGCCACCCCATTCCGGTCGTAATCGATGTTGATGTAGTCGCCGAAGAATGTCGCGCACTCGGGGCACGAGGGGATCCCCGCCTGGAAGAACTCGGAGTTGCGCGGGTGGGACGGCCGCGTGTTGATCCGGGTGAAGGTCAATGCGCCGGGGGTCCCCTCGGCAAGGGTGGTGTCGTAGAGGTTGAAGTTGCGTCGGTCGTGATACAGGACCCCGATCTTCCCCGTGGTGGGGTCGACGTCCACCCATGGGAACCACTGGTCGGTTTCCTTCAGGGTCACCGCCTTCGGCCGCGTCCACGTGACGCCGTCCGTCGATGTCGACAGGAAGACGTCGGTGTTCGTCACAGGGCGCCCCGGATTGTCGTAGCGGCCGTTCCGGTTGTCGGAGAAGACCAGGTACAGCCGGCCGGTGTTCGGGTCTGCGGTGACGTTGCCCGCGGAGTTCACCCGGGCCTGAAAGCCCGTCAGCGTCTGCCGGCCGTCGACGTTCACCGGGTAGTCCTCCGTCCCGTCCTCGAGGTCGGCGACGTGGACCGGGGCGCTCCACGTCTCGCCGCCGTCGAAGGACCGAACCACCATGTACTGGGTCTCGAACAGCTCTCCCGGCTCCCAGGCCGCCTCGTGCTGGAAGTTCTCGAAGGCGACGTACACGCTTCCGTCCGGGGCCACCGTCGGGACGGAGAACTGGTCCTCGTCGCACTCTCGCGGACGCCCGGTCTCCTGGAACGTGCAGGTGGGGTGGAAGCCGGAGATCTCCTGCGGCTCGCTCCACGTACGTCCGCCGTCGTCGCTGTGAGACTCCAGGATCGGCGACTCCTGGTAGACGCCGAACCGCGACACGAAGGCCGTCCACGTGAGATAGGTCCGTCCGTAGAACGGAGACTGGGGATCGGTGTCCGTGACGATCCACTCCTTGTCGTGAAACACCTGGAACGCGCTATCGTCCTTCCCGATCCCTCCGGCCACGACCACCGGCTCACCCCAGTGAACGCCGTCGTCGGTCGATAGCGAGACCACGAGGTCCCCGTCGCCGCACACCTGTCGGCAGACGAAGTTGAGCGACGAGTGGATGGCCGTGTCGGTCACCGGGTCGAACACCGTCACCGGATCGCTGCCGATCCGGTTCTCATCCTCGATCGACATGTCGCCGACGATCCAGGAGTCTCCGGCATCGAGCGTGGTGTAGAAGCCGTCGCAGCATGACTCGTAGTCGTTGGAGCTGGCTATCATGTTCGCGGCGTCCTCGGGATCGACCTCGATATCGGGCTCGTTGTGAGGGGCGATCGGGCTGTCGCAGTCGAGGTTGATGTTGGGCTTGTCTGGGGGGTCGAAACGACAGTCGATGCTCGACGGCACGAAGCTCGCCGTGGTGGCCATCGCATCGGTGTCCTTCTCTTTCGTCAGGGCCCTGTAGACTGAGCGCTTCTGCTCGAGGGCGATGGCTCGATCCGAGGCCTCGCTCGACGCAGACCCGGAGCTAGGCAAGGTGAGGGCCGCCAGGCCCATAAGGATGAAGGCCGCCAGGACGCGTCCGAAGGTGCGCATGATTCCCCCTTTCCCGTGGGGGCACTGTAGCGGATGCCTCCACGGGGGGCCAGCCCTCCTTCGCCGGGATCGGATCCCCCGGATCCCGCGGCTCAGCCCCGGATCGGCGTCACGCCGGCCTGGGCGAAGGTGCACGAGCGAGGGTCGCGGTCCGGTCGCCACTTCCGGAACTGCGCGAGGTGGCGGAGGCGGTCGCCCTGGAAGTGGTCGTAGGCCACCTCGCACACGAGCCGCGGATCGAGCGGGATCCACTCCTTCTCCGTGGCACGCCACCGGCTGGGGCCGCCGAGGACGGTTCCCTCGCCGAAGCCCTCGCCGCCCTCCAGCGGCTTCAGCTTCTCCTGGATCGCCAGCCGCTCCTTCGCGGGGAACGCCCCGGCGGCGCCGACGTGGTGGAGTACGCCGCGGTCGTCGTAGAGCCCGAGCAGGAGCGAGCCCACACCGTTCCCCGACTTGTGGACCCGGTACCCGGCGACGACGCAGTCCAGTGTCCGCTCGTGCTTGACCTTGACCATCACCCGCCGGCCGGCCTCGTAACGGAGCGACTCATGCTTGGCGATGATCCCGTCGAGCCCGACGGCCTCGAGCTGGTCGAACCACCGGGC
>JBHELE010000244.1:0-3980 GCA_046263235.1 Actinomycetota bacterium | reverse complement strand
AGCTCGACGAGGGTCTCGAAAGGCTGCTGGAGCGAACGACTGAGCGCGATCTCATCATCTTCATGTCGGACCATGGCCACCAGGCTTGTACGCGCTGCGTGACGATGGACCGGGTGTTGAAGCACTTGGGGTTCCTCGAGTTCGGTCGAGGGTCGTTCGCCTTCAACCTGATCCGTTGGGGACCCGGTCGTCGGATCGCGCGACGGCTCTACGACATCTTCAAGCTGCATGGGAAGGTGTCGATCCCCGCGTCGCCGATCGAATGGTCGAAGACGAAGGCGTACACGAGCGTCCGATCGACCGGCGAGGGAATCTCCATCAACCTCGCCGGCCGCGAGCCGCACGGCGTCGTCGATCCCGGCGACTTCGACAGGGTTCGGTCCGAGGTCGCCGAGCGCGTGGCTGGATTCGTCGACCCCGCGACCGGGCGGCGGCCGGTCGGCCGGATCTCGTTTCGCGAGGAGGTGTTCAAGGGGCGGTACGCGGACGACGCCCCCGACCTCCTGCTCGAACCGGCCCCGCTGTACAGCCTGACCCACGCCAAATCGATGGTGGAACCGGCTGACTGGTTGTCTGGCGATCACCGCATCGAAGGCGTCCTGGCCGCGGCGGGCCCCCACGTCGATGCGGAGGGGTTTCGGGATCGCTCGTTCAACCTGGTGGACCTCGCTCCGACCATCCTCGCCGGGGTCGGCGCGACGCCGTCCGTCCGGCACTCCGGCCAGGTTCTGCCCGCGCTGGTCGGAACGGACGTCGCCGTGGCGACCGGCAACGCGGACCGGACACCGGTCCGCACCGAAGGTCAACCGGGCAGCGGCCTCGATGACGCCGAGGCCGAGGAGGTCGAGGAGCACCTCCGTGGACTCGGATACCTCGAATAGCGGCACATCCCCGCAGCCCGGCGTGGGCCGGCGAATCCGAGATCTGGTCGGAGGCGGCGGGGCGGGTGGGGAACGGTCGGACCGTCTCACCGTCCTTTCGGGGACCGGACCGAACATCGTTGGACTGGGGGTGTCCGTCGCCGCCACCTTCGCGACGAACATCCTGATCTCCCGGGGCTTCGGCTCATCCGGTGCGGCGGTCCTCGGCGTGGTGACGCTCGCAACACAGTTCGCGTTCATTGCCGGGGCGGCGACGCGGTTCGGCATGGACATGGCAGCCGTGCGGTTGGTGGCGATCGAGGTGGGACGGGGTGAGCCGGGCCGTACGCCGGCGATCGTGGGCCGGGCCGCGGCGGTGGCGGCGGTGGTGAGCGCGATCGGCGCCGGTCTGGTCCTGCTGTGGTCCGGCCAGCTGGCCGACGCGTTCGGTGAGGGAACCGTTTCGGTCTTTCGGGCGGCGGCGCTGGCGCTGCCGTTCGTGGCCCTGTGCCAGGTCTATCTGGGGGGGACGCGCGGGCTGAAGATCATGCGCCACACGCTGTTCATCTACTGGGCCGGACAGCCCGTGGCGTGGATCCTGCTGATTGGAGTGACGTGGAGCATCCACCGGTCGGCGGCGTCGACGGTGATGGCGTACGCGCTGTCGTGGATCCTCGCCACCGTCGCCGCGTGGTACGCGTGGCACCGAGAGACGGGCACCCTGGTCCGAGTCCCCGGCGAGCCCGCCCTGGTCGGCGCGCTCGTTCGTTACGGCGCACCCCGAGCGCCTGCCGCGCTGCTGTCACAGATGCTCTTCTGGGCCGACTACTTCGTCGCCTCGCGGTACATCGCCGCCACCGAGCTCGGGGTATACGCGGCCGCCGTTCGGGTGGCCCAGGCGCTGATGCTGCTCCTGGTGGCGGTGAACTACATGTTCAGCCCCTTCGTGGCCGATCTGCATGCCCGGGGCGAGCGCGATCGGCTCGATGATCTCTACAAGTCGCTCACTCGCTGGATGATGGCCGGGACCATCCCGCTGCTCGTCGTCCTGCTGATCGCTCCCGAGGCCATCCTGCAGCTGTTCGGGTCGAGGTTCGAGACCGGGTCGGCGGCCCTTCGAATCCTGCTGATCGGGCAGGTGGTCAACGTGGGCGTGGGGAGCGTCGGCTTCATCCTGATCATGGTGGGGCGGACCGGCTGGGACCTCGCGGTCTACGCCGCGTCGTTCGCGCTGGATCTCGCGGTGGCGTTCGTCCTCGCTCCCCGGCTCGGAATGGAGGGGGCGGCCGTGGCGCAGGCCGCGACCATGGTCTTCTCCAACGCGGCGCGCCTCTACCTGGTGTGGCGATTCGTGCGCATCCAGCCGTTCAGCTCGGACTACGCGCGGCTCGCGATCCCCGCCGTGATCGCCTCGGGGGGAGCGTTCGTCGCGCATCTGCTGTGCCGAAACGCGGGGTGGCCGGTGGATCTGGTGGCGACAGGGGCAGCCGGGGTCGTCGCCTACGCCGTCGCGCTGGTCGGGACCGGCTTCGGACTGGCGCCTTCCGAGCGGGCGCTGATCCGTCGGTTGCTTCCCCTGCGCTCGGCGTGACCGCCGGCCCGGGCCTTCCGTTCCGACCGTCCGCGTGACGCTCCGCAGCATGACGGCGCGTGCATGGATGTGATGTCGGCGGCGCTGCTCGGCGCGCTCGTCGCCGTGCCCGGATTCGGTCTGGTTCTCGCCCTGTATCCCCCGGGGCGGGTGGGTCCGACGACCCGGCTCGCGTTGACGGTCGCCCTGGGCTACGCGGCATGCGCGTTCGTGGCGGACGGTCTCGCCGTGGCCGGCGTGCTGCGCGCGTGGACCTTCCTGGGGGTCTTGTCCGTGGTCACGGTGGCCGCATGGTCGATCGGGGTGCGTCGGGGGAGCGCGCGCCGGCATCTCCGTGCTCTGCGGCGGCAGCTCCGCGCGGAGGGCATGTCGCTCGTTCTCGGTGTTCTCGTCGTGGCCGCCATCGCCGCGGTGTCGATTCGCTCGGTCTCCGCCCTCCCGCTCGCGCCGACGTCGTTTCGGTATTGGGCCGACGCGCAAGAGCTGGCGGCGGCGGGGGGCGTCCCGGCGCTCTCGCTGCACTACGGCGCGCTGTACCCGCCCGCCACGAGCAAGATCCTCCTCAACGCGTTCAACGCCGGTGCGAGCTTCGTCGTGGACGACCCGCTCCGCGCGATGACGTCGCTCCTGTGGATCGGGACGATCGGGGTCGCGTTATCCGTGTGGGCCGTGGCCCGTGAGCTCGGGCTGAAGCTGTTGGGTCCCCTGCTGGTCCTCCTCCTCGTGTGGAACCACGTGTTCCTCACGACCGAGATCACGCGAGACCTCGACGCGTACCGGGCCGAGACGGTCGGCCGGCTGGTGGCGTTCTCGGCGATCGCTGTTGGCGTCCGCGCGGTGCGCAAGAGGAGGCGAGCCGATGCGGCGGTCGCGGGGGTCCTGTTGGCCGCCGCGGCCGGAACCCACCTCATCCCGACGATCATCGCGGCCGCCGTCCTCGGCTGGTACGCGGTCGCCGCCGTCATTCGGGACCGTTCGGCCGCGCCGCTGCGTCCCCTGACCGTCACCGCGGTCCTGGCCGTCATCGTGGGCGGCTCGGCGTTGCTGCTCGCCCGGGGGGACATCGGATTCGAGGGTGCCGGCGCCCCGGACCGGTACGCCGCGGCCGCGACGATCGACCAGACCCTGTATCTCCATGTGGGTCGAGTCGCTCCGCCCCACGAGGGCACGTGGTATTCGGCCCCGGGGCGGATCTACTCGTCGTTCGTTCGGGCGGCCACCGGCGCGTCGAACCGGCCAGGCGTCCTGGGGGTGCTCCGCATCGCCCTGCCGGTCCTGGCGCTGCTGGTGGCGGCGGCGATGCTGTGGCGCGCCCCTCGGCGCATCGCACCGCTTGGCGTCGTGGCCGCGGGGGTGGCCGCGACGGCGCTGGCCGGCGCGATGCTGTTCTCGTGGCGGTACGACCTGTACATCCTGGGGACGTTCGGCACCCGGCGGCTGTTCGACTACGCGCCGGTGATGATGGTTCTGGGCGCGCTGGGCGCGGTCGAAGCGATCCTGCTCGGGCTGGGGAGAGTTCGATCCTGGGC
>JBHELE010000243.1:0-5830 GCA_046263235.1 Actinomycetota bacterium | reverse complement strand
GAGCTCGACCCTGGTCGCCCGCCTCTCGCCAATGGTGAGCGAGCACGGCGGCGGCCTCGTCGAGGCGGTCCCGGGAGGCCTCCTCGATGAACCGCGCCACCGCGGCGTGGCGCTCCCGGCGGGCCGCCCGGGGGAGCGTCGAGTACGCCACCTCCCTTATCAGCATGTGCTTGAACGTGTACTCCCGGTCCCCCTGGATCTGGCTGGCGCTCTCGCGGCGGACGAAGTCCCGGGCCTCCAGCTCGTCGAGGTCGTCCTCGAGGTCCGCCGGCCGACGGTCCCCGACCCCGAGCAGGGCTCCCCGCCAGAACACCTTTCCGATGACGGCGGCGTCGAGAAGCGTGGCCCGCGCGGATGGCGGGAGTGTGTCGAGCCGGCCCGCGATGGTGGTCTTGACGTTCGTCGGGAGCTCCGCCGTGGCCTCGTCGAGCCGTTCGGCCAGGGACGCGGCCAGCTCCTCGATGAACAGCGGATTGCCCTCCGCCGTCACCGCGACGCGGTCGATCGCGCCGGGCATCTCCGCCAGCGCCGGGAACAGCCGCGACGCCAGCGCCTTCGCGTCGTCGGCATCGAGGGGGTGCAGTTCCATCGTGGTGTGCCGGGTGAGCCCGGCCCCCCATCCGGGGCGGCTGTCGCGAAGGTCCGGGCGCGTGAGCGCGAGGAACATCACCGGAACGTCCCGAACCCGCGACGACAGCGATTCCATCAGGTCGAGCTGGCTCGGGTCCGACCAGTGGATGTCCTCGAACACGAGCAGCAGCGGCTGGGCCTCGGCGAGCTGCTCGACGAACCGCCGGGCCGAGAAAAACAGCGCGGCCCGGTCGGCGGACACGCCGTCGCTGGCCAGGCCGATGAGCACGCCGACGTGGTCGGCGATCTCCGGTGCCTCGTCGGGACCGACCAGCGACGTCACCACGGCGCCGAGCTTCGCCCGCGCTTCATCCGACGGGTCCGTCTCGAAGATCCCGGCCACGTCCTTCACCTGCTCGGCGAAGGCGCGGTAGCCGGAGCTCTCGCCGTAGGGAAGGGAGCGCCCCCGGACCACCCGGCCGCCGCTCGCCTCGACCAGCGTGGAGAACTCCTGGGTGAGTCGGGTCTTCCCGATCCCGGGCGGTCCGACCACCGTGGCCAGATGGGGCCGGCGCTCGTTCACGGCGGTCTCCCACAAGCTCCTCAGGAGCTCCAGCTCGCGGTCCCTTCCCACCATCGGGGTGGCCAGCGCGGGGCGCTCGGCCGGGGCGGTGAGGACGTCCACGGCCCGCCACGCGGGGAGCGGCTCACGCTTGCCCTTGGCGATGATCGGCTCGATCGGCTCGTAGGCGATCGCCTGTCTGGTGGCCCGGTACGTCTCCTCGCCGACGATCAACGCGCCCGGCGGCGCTCCGGTCTGCAGCCGGGACGCCGTGTTGACCACGTCGCCGTGGGCGAGGCCTTCGGAGATGTCGGGCTGTGACCGGGCGTCCACGATGGCCTCGCCGGTGTTCACCGCGGCTCGAACGGTCAGGTCCAGCGCGGGGTCTTCCTTGTTGAGCTCACCGATCGCGTCCAGGACCCGAAGACCCGCGCGGACCGCCCGCTCCGCGTCGTCGCCATGGGAGATCGGAGCGCCGAACACCGCGACCACGGCGTCGCCGATGAACTTCTCCACGAGGCCGCCGAAGGATTCGATCTCGGCCTTCACCCGGCGGTGGTATGGAAGGAGCATGGCCCGGATGTCCTCGGGATCCGCCTGGTCGGACCGGGACGTGAACTCGACCAGGTCGACGAACAGGACGGAGACGACCTTTCGTTCTTCGACGTGGGGGGCGGGGGCCAGCGCGGTGCCGCACGCCTGACAGAAGCGGGCGGTGTCGCCGTTCTCTTCTCCGCAGTTTGGGCACAGGGGCACGTCCCGCAGTGTACGGCCGGGACGCCGCTCGAAGGAATGGCAGAAGGACGGGGAGCGGTTGCTCCCGCGCCCGCCAGTCTCGGCGAACCGTACGGAAGGGGGTTCGGGCTGGTTCGACGTTAGCTGGGCTGCGCTCGCAGCCGGTGGAGCCCCCGGCGCGCCAGCATCGATCCGGCCCGGGCAACCTCCGGCCGGGTGAGCCGTTCGGGCGCGTTCAGGATCAGCGCCACGGCGTCGCGGCCACTGGTCACGCGTACGCGTCTAAACGTCATGGGGTGTCGAACCCGTGCGTCGCTCACGGCAAGGATGGCGTTCACCCATCGAACCCCGATCCCGTCCAACCGGCGTCCGATCGCCGCGGTGACGGCGATCGCGTGGTCGACGGCCTCGGATCGATCCTTGCCGTCGCACATCAGCCTGCCTCGGGTGGCCTGGTGGACGTTGCCTCGCCAGGTTCGTGTCTGGATGACGAAGACCCCGGACGGCCCGACCACCACGTGGTCCGCCGTGCCGCCGTCGGTCTCGACGTCGTGCAGAACGGCATATCCGAGCGGTTCCAGGGCGGCCAGGAGGTCCGCCAGGGATTCGTCCCGCCTCAGGACCTTCGACCAGGGCCTGCTCAACCGCGGCAGGAGGCCGCTGAGGGATCCCGCTCCGGACCTCGCTGCGACGGCCATGCACGACGTATCGGTCGGGACGGCCTAGGTCTGAAGTCGTTCGATCGCCAAAAACGACCTACCGATCGGAACCTCCTTTCCGATCGGAGGGGAGGTCACGGCGAACCTGGGTAAACCTCTCCAAGGTTCCGCAGAGAGGAGGAGTCGATGCTCGGAAAGCTCTTCAACAGGTTCACCGTGGGGGCGGCGGCGGGCTTCCTGCTCGGCGCCCGGGCCGGCCGGGGCACCTACGACCAGATCATGGGATGGCTCGGCCAGAACCCGAAGGTCCAGGAGGTGACCGAGCGGGGCAAGGAGCTGCTGGAGCAGACCGGCGTCCGCACCGGCAGCACCGGAGCGGACACGAGGAGGACCGGGACCAGGCCGGCCGGCCTCGCCGGGTCGAGCGAGCCCGGTACGCCCCAGTCGATTCGCGAGGTCATGACGGCGGCCCCGGAGACCGTCGGGACCGGCACCACGGTCGCCGAGGCGGCCAGGAAGATGCGGGAGATCGATTCGGGCGCGATGGTGGTCGTCGACGAGCAGGGCAAGGTCTCGGGCATCGTGACCGATCGCGACATCGCGGTCCGGGCGGTCGCCGAGGGCAAGGACCCGTCGACGACGAAGGTCGGCGAGGTTGCCAGCACGGACCTCGTCACCCTGTCGCCGACGGACACGGTGGCCAAGGCCGTCGATCTCATGCGCCAGCGGGCCGTTCGGCGTCTGCCCGTCGTGGAGAGCGGCAAGGCCGTGGGGATCGTGTCCATCGGTGACCTGGCCATCGAACGCCACCCGACGTCGGCGCTCGCCGATATCAGCGCGGCGCCGTCGCCGAAGAAGTAGCGACGCGTCGGTCGCGACCGAAGATCGACCGGCCCCTCGTGGCCGGTCGATTTTCGTGTCCGGAAATCCCAAGGTCGGGCTCCTGCCGGCCGATACTCCACCGAGGGATCACGTCGTCAGGGGAAGGCATGGCCGAGGGAGAAGCGGTGCAGCGGGCCATCGAGCACGCCAGAGCGTGGGTCGACCAGCTCGGCCCTGCGTGGGTGGCCCGGTTCGACCAGCTCTCGGCCGACGTTCGTCAGTGGGCGGCCGAGGTTGGCGTGGACCCGCGGACCTACGAGTTCAAGGCCGCGTGGTGCGTGGCCACGACGTTCCTGCACGGGATGGCGAAGTCCGCCGACCAGGCGTCCGACGGAGACGGTGAGGAGATCCACCGGCTCGCGGACATCCTGGCGACCGTCGGCCTGTGGGAGGTCCCGGCCGGCGCGTGACGGCTTCCCGGCCCGGTCATTCCGTCGCGATGGGGGCGGCCACGGCCTGATCCGGAATGCCGAACGCCTCCACGAGGTTCAGTGCCATGGGGCGCACCTCCCGACACAGCTGCGTGACGGCGCGGACGATCGCCTTCGATCGATTCGCCGACAGCCGCCCGTGCTCCTGGAACCACCCGCGGTCGCGTTCGAATCGCTCCAGCGCGTAGAGGTTGGCCAGCAGGTTCATCACCTCGGCCACGCGCTTGCGCCGCACCTTCCTGATGGCCGCGTCGAAGTACTCCAGGACGAGCCGTTCGACATGGGCCCGGGCCGTGGCCACGGCGTGGTCGCCGACCGCGGCGAACGCCGTGAACGGGTCCATGCCGTCGTCGATGGCGCGCTTCAGTCGCCGGGCCAGGGCGTCCAGCATGTGCCGTTCGCGAAACCGCATGGTGGCGATTTGCCACCGGCGGTCCCGCAGCTCGTCGCACTCGTCTCCGGAGACACCCGGCACCAGGTCGACCATCCTGGTCAGGACGTCCCCGGGTCCGGGGACCGCCTCGGTGACCGCCGCCAGGGCCCGGCGGGCGGCGTACCGCGCGATGTTCACGAGGTTCGGGTCGCCGAACTCCTCGCGGTACTCGGTGAGCAACCCCTTCGCCACCAGCTGCAGGAGCACGGTGTTGTCGCCCTCGAACGTCGTGAACACGTCGGTGTCGGCCTTCAGGGCGCCCAGCCGGTTCTCGGCCAGATACCCCGCCCCGCCGCAGGCCTCTCGGCACGTCTGGATCGTCTCGGTGGCGTGCCACGTGCTCATCGCCTTCAAGCCCGCCGCCAGTCCTTCCACCGACCGACGCCGCGTCGGGCTGACCCGCTTCGTCATGACGGTGCCGAACTCCGCGACCAGATGCTGCGCCGCGAACCCGAGCGCGTACGTCGTCGCCAGCAGCGGCATCAGACGGCGCTGGTGGGTGAGGTAATCGAGGATCACGGTCTCGCGCTCGCCGGCCGGACCGAACTGCCGCCGGTTCGATCCGTATCGAACGGCGATGGTCAGGGCCGACTTCGAGGCGCTGACCCCCGCCGTGGCGATCGACACGCGCCCGGCCACCAGCGCGCTTAGCATGGTGAAGAACCGTTTCGACGGATCCCGGATCGGGCTCGAGTATCCGCCGTCCGATGAGACGTCCCCGAACCGGTTCAGCAGCGCGGTCCTGGGCACCCGGACGTGGTCGAACCACAGGCGGCCGTTGTCGACGCCATTCAGCCCGAGCTTCTCCCCGCAGTCTTCGATCCGCACGCCCGTCGCCGCCCCGCCCCGCCCCGTCCGGATGGGGACCAGGAAGGCGTGGACGCCGTGGCCCGCGCCGTTCACCTCGAGCTGCGCGAACACGGCGGCCATCCGCCCGTGGACCGCGGCGTTGCCGATGTAGTCCTTGCGGGCGTCGTCGTCCGGGGTGTGGATGACGAACTCCCGCCGGTGCGGGTCGTACGTCGCGGTGGTGCGGATGTCGCGCACGTTCGATCCGTGGCCGGTCTCGGTCATGGCGAAGCATCCGGGCAGCCTCAGGGTGCCGATGTCCCGCAGGTACCGGCGGTGATGTTCCGCCGTCCCGAGCTGGGCGACCGCGCCGCCGAACAGACCGAACTGCACGCCCAGCTTCACCAGCAGCGAAAGGTCGTGGAAGGCAACGGTCTCGAACACGGCGACCCCGCCGGCGACGTCGCCCTCACCGCCGACCGAGCGGGGGTACCCGATCAGCCCGAGCCCCTCCCCGGCTAGGGCCCTGACCCACCGGTAGACCTGCTCGCGGTATTCGTCGCGAGGGAGCTCGGACCGGTACGCGAACGACGGACGCGACAACACGTCCCGGACCCGGCGCTTCAACTGGTGATGAGGACCGTCGAGGAGCCGGGTCAGCGCCGAGACGTCGGTGGCGTTCACCCCGTCCGGCTCAGTCGAATCCGGACTGCAGGACCGGCACCAGGTCCGGCTTCAAGCCGCCGATTCGTCCCCGGAACAGCGAGTT
>JBHELE010000242.1:0-2727 GCA_046263235.1 Actinomycetota bacterium | reverse complement strand
AATGCCCAGCTCGAGGCACATCACGTTCTCTCGGTTGCGGAAGACCGAGAATTGCCACGGCTGCCCTTGCACGACGCCGCGGGCAACCACCACGCGGTCGCTCTGCGCGGGTTGATCTCCACCGCTCGAGCACCCCACCAGCGAGAGCACTACCAGGATGACGGACCCACGCACCGACATGTTAATCGTGCCGTGGCCGTTCGGCCCATGTCAGGAGCGCGTGGTCCCGTGACGTGAAGTCCGCCGGTCCGAGCGCCGCGAGGCGCTCTTGGGCCGCGGCGAGAAATGCCTCCTGCGCCGAGGGATCCAGCGAGCGGAGCCGTCGATGCTCGCGGCCGAGAGAGGTTCGCCGAGCGAAGAACTCGGCGAGATCGGGAGCGTCGACGCTCGTTCGGTCCAGCTGAGCGACCATGGTGAATCCGCCCTCCTCGAGCAGTCGCGCCACCTTCGGCAACGAGTCGGTCAGCTCATGCCGTGCCACGATGTCCGTCTCGTCGGGCGCGCCGAACTCCTCCAGAAGCTCCAACCACATTCGCTGCGCCGGTGAGTCGTCGACGTCGGGGCCCCATGTGGCCACACCTACCATGCCGCCCGGACGGAGGATCCGATGGACCTCCCCGACCGCCGAAGCCGGGTCCGGGACGTGGAACAGCATGAACGCCATGGTGACCACGTCGAACGTTCGGTCGCGAAACGGCAGCGCGGCGGCGTTCGCCATGACCCGGGAGAACGTCGGCTGTGCCAGCTGAATCATCCCTTCGGCGATGTCCGCGCCGACGACGAGGGCATCCGGGGCCCGCGCCCGGATCTCGGGCAGGAGGGCCCCCACGCCGGTTCCGAGATCGACGACTCGCCGCGCGTCGGCCAGCGGCAACTTCCCCAGGAGCTCCTTCCCGAACTCGACGAGGAGCGGCGCCCAGTGCCGCCGGTACGCCACCGCCTGCTCCGAGTACCGGCTCGCCACGATCCGGGCCGGATTCGAATCCGCCACGCCCGCAGTATCGCGCCGCCGCCGGGAAGCGGGCGTCGGCCACGCGGCGCTGATCACGCCGATCTGAGCTCGGCCTCGAGCGGCGTCGGAAACCGTGGAATGACGCGGGTGTCGCCGAGCCACACGTGCAGCCGTTCCGCCTCGGCTTCGATCGCGGCGGTCGCCTCCGACCCGACGGCCTCGAGCAGGCGAAACAGAATCTCGCCGGTCTTTCGTTGAGACCAGGCGCCGACGACGCGGCCGTCCCACCACACGGTGGGCCCGGCGTTTCCGGACCGGTCGAACAGCGCGGGGCCGTGCTCGCCTAGGTACCATCCTCGCTCGGTCCACCCCATGACGGTCGAGTCGAGCGAAGGCAGCAGCACGGCGTGCGGCCTCGACGACCGGACGGGGTCGAGGTCCTCGGTCAAGACCCAGCCGCTGGCGCCGTCCAGGTCGACTTCGGCTGGCTTCACCGCCTCGAGGGCGCGGGCGATCTCCCGCGCCGTCAGGCCCGTCCACCATCGAAGGTCCGCCGTGGTCCCCGGCCCGTACGACCGAAGCCACCGCCGCACCAACTCGGCCTGTGCCTCCGCCGCCGTCATTCTGGGGAGGCGGTCGGTGAACCACCGTTGGGCCGGCGTCCACCGGTACTGACTGCTGACCCACGTCCCCCTGGGACGCCCCCGAACGATGCGCGCCTCCATCGAGAGCAGCACCAGGGCCCGGCTGCCGATGCTCACCTCAGTCTCGAACCTAGTGCCTCGCGCCATGACGATCTTCTTGGCGAGAGCGGGATCGGCCTTGGTGATCTCCGCTCCGACGGCCTCGCCCCGCTCGGTGATGACGCGGAGCGCCCGCCGTTCGGCGTCACGAAGCCCGTGGGCCGCGTCGCCCCTCGGGTTCGATTGCTCGATGACCTGGATGATTCGGCGCCGCTCCCGCCGGGCGATGGCCTCGCTGCACGCGGCCTGGACCACCGGCACGACCTCGCGCGGAACGACGAACAGCGTCCGTCGCATCCCGAGCATGCGCACGATGGCTCTCTCCTCGTACAGCGCGTCCTCGATAGCGGTGACGTCGACCGATCGCATCCGAGCCCAGATCGAGAGGAACACGGTTCGAGGGTCGGTCGAATGGATCCCGACGAGCGCCTCCGCCACGTCGACGGGAGCCCGTGCCGCCGTCGCCAGATGATGCCGCCGCGCCAGCCGGGCCCGCCGCTCCTTGCCGGAGATTCGTCGAGGGCGAGTCACCGGCATCAGTATGTGGTTCGACCGCTCGCATGATGGGCGCAAGTACGATGCCCCGGTGTCCCTGAGGACCGGTGACCCCCTGTGACAGGAAGTCCCCTGCCGACGGGAACCCTCACGTTCCTGTTCACCGACATCGAAGGTTCCACGCGCCTGCTTCGCGAGATGGGGGATGAGTACGCGCAGGTCCAGGACGACCACATGCGGCTCATGCGCGCGGCCATCGCCGAAGGCGGCGGCGTCGAGGTTCGGACCGAAGGCGACGCCTTCTTCGTCGTCTTCGAATCGGCCGAAGGCGCCGTGAAGGCTGCCGTGGCCGCCCAGCGGGCCTTCGCGGCGCAACCCTGGTCGCATGGTGAACCGGTTCGCGTTCGCCAGGGAATGCACTCGGGGGAAGGGCGTCTGGGTGGGGATGACTACCTAGGCATCGACGTGAACCTCGCCGAGAGGATTGCGGCGGCCGGGCACGGCGGCCAGGTGTTGCTGTCCGACGCGACGCGCACT
>JBHELE010000241.1:0-5028 GCA_046263235.1 Actinomycetota bacterium | reverse complement strand
GGTGTACGTGTGGGACGCGAACGGCCGGCGCCGCAAGGGCTGGCCCAAGGTCATGGATGTCGGAGTTCGAAAGCCCCGCATTCCCCGCCAGGACATCCCGTTTGGGCGCCCGGCGCTGGTCGGAGCGATCGCCCCGCCGGTCCTGTTCGACATGGATGGAGACGACCGCCTGGAGGTGATCGAGGCCGGAGGCGACGGGCATCTGCACGTGTGGCGTCGTGACGGCCGGAGGCTCCCCGGATGGCCGGTGAAAGTCCAGCTGCCCTCGGGGTACCAACCGCCCCCCGGGCATTTCATCATCCAGGACGAGAAGCTCATCACGCCCCCCGCCGTGGCCGACCTGGACGGGGACGGGAAGCCCGAGCTCGTGGTCCGAAGCCAGTACACGGACGTCACGGGCGCCGGGATCACGCCGCTGCCGGTCAGCCACCTTCACACGTATCACGCCGACGGACGCCCCGTGGCGGGATGGCCCGCCGACATGCCGGGCATCGCCGAGTACTACGGCTCGGGGCAGGACGCCATCACGGAGGGGTCGAACGCCCCGGTGGCCGCGAACGTCGACGGCCTGCCCGGCGACGAGGTGGCGTCGGCGCCGGTCTTCTCCCAGTCGTATCTGCTCGGTGGCGACGCCTCGATTCGCGTGGTGTACGGACCTCAGCCGGACCTGACCATGGGTCTCGGGGCGGGGTTCGATCCCGTGACGTCTCTGACACAGCCGGCTGTACCCGCGGATGTGCCGATCAGCTTCACCACCAGCGGTGCGTTCGGCCGGTTCGGGGGTCGCCTGATCTACGCCGAACCGGGCTCGGGAGGCGCATCCATCATCGCCGCGCTCCTGCAGCCCGGATCGGGGTTCCAGCTGAAGAACTACCTTCGGGCGTTCGACGGGCTGAGTGGTGTGACCCTGCCGGGGTTCCCGGCCTTCCAGCAGGGATTGAACTTCCTGGGGTCCCCGGCCCTGGCCGACGTCAGCGGGGATGGCCAGGCGGAGATCCTGGACGGAGCGGACTCGTCGGCGCTGCATGCCTATTCGTTCCTCGGGGCGCAGGCTCCCGGGTTCCCGAAGTTCACGACCGGGTGGTCCGTCCTGGCGCCGTCGATCGCCGACCTGAACGGCGACGGCCGCGTCGAGGTCGTGACGATGGCGCGAGAGGGATACCTGTTCGCGTGGCGGACGCCGGGACTGGCGAGCGCGAACGCCGAGTGGTGGCGGAACCGCCACGACGAATGGAACACGGCGAACTACGGGACCGACGCCAGGCCCCCGGGGGCGCCCTTGGACGTGGAATGGAACCCCGAGACGGGCGTCGTTCGGTTCGTGGCTGCCGGTGACGACTGGGGCGTCGGGCAGGTCGAGGCGTATCGCGTGCGGGTCGGACCGAGGTGGCTGGTGGTCCGCGCGACCGTGTCGGGAGGCGAGGTCCAGCGGTTGTCCCTCCCACCAGGCGCGTCGGCCATCCAGGCACTCGACGAGGCCGGCAACGTCGGGCCGGTCGTGCCGCTTCCCTGATCGGTATCGGCCGGCGCCGAACCGCCGGTTACGCGCGCGGTGGGTCTTCCGGCGTCCTCGGGGGCTCGGGGCGGTCACCCCGGGCGAACCGGGCCAGGCCTTCCGCCATCTCGGGATCGGCGAGCGTCGGAACGCCCGTCTCGCGCTCCTCCCGGATCCCCTCCGCCAGCGGTCGGTGGAACGACGCCAGGGCTTCGGCCCGGTCGTGGAGCAGGCTTCGACGCGGATACTCCGCGATCCGCTCGGCCAGCTCCAAGGCCCTGGCCACGGACCGCCCCCTCGGCACGATCTCCTGCACGAACCCCATGGCCCTGGCCTGCCACGCGTCGACCTGGACGCCCGTTTCGATGAGGTAGAGCGCGTTCGCCATCCCGATGATCCGGGGCAGGCGCTGCGTGCCGCCGTCGACGAGCGGGATTCCCCACCGCCGGTTCAGGATGCCGAACTGCGCGTGCTCCTCGGCGATGCGAACGTCGCACCATGCGGCCAACTCCATCCCGCCGGCCAGGCAGAACCCGTTGATGGCCGCGATGGTCGGCTTCCCCGGGTCGAGAAGGGCGAACCCCATCGGGCCGGCCCGGTCGACCGCCTCGTGTCCGAACAGTTCCACCGCCGACTTGAGGTCGGCTCCGGCGCAGAATGCCTGGTCGCCGGCGCCAGTCACCACCAGCACGCGGGCGTCGTCGTCGAGGCCGAAGGCGTCGATCGCCGCGGCGATGGCCACCGCGGTGTCGCGGTCGACGGCGTTCCTGGCCTCGGGACGGTTCAGCGTCAACACCGTGGCCCCCGCTCGCCGCTCGACCACCACGGATGGCATGGCGCCGCAGGGTAGCAGGGAGGCGCGCAGCCGGTAGGATCGATCGAATGAGCGAGCCGTACCGACCGCTGGAGATCGAGCCCACGTGGCAGGCCGTCTGGGAGCGCGAGGGCCTATACCGTGCGGTCGACAAGGACGACGGGCGCCCTCGCTTCTACGCGCTCGACATGTTCCCGTACCCCTCCGGCGACCTGCACATGGGACACGCCGAGGCGTTCAGCGGCGGCGATGCCGTGGCCCGGTTCGCCTGGATGCGGGGCCACAGCGTCCTGCACCCCATCGGGTGGGATTCGTTCGGCCTGCCGGCGGAGAACGCCGCCCTGAAGCGGGGGATCCATCCGAAGGAGTGGACGTACCGGAACATCGAGCAGCAGGCCCAGTCGTTCAAGCGCATGGGCATGTCGTTCGACTGGACGCGGCGCCTGCACACCTCCGATCCCGACTACTACCGGTGGACGCAGTGGCTGTTCTTGCGGCTGTTCGAACGAGGGCTGGCGTACCGGAAGAACGCCCCCGCCAACTGGTGCCCGAAGGACGCCACGGTCCTCGCCAACGAGCAGGTCGTCAACGGCGCCTGTGAGCGGTGCGGAACGCCGGTAGTGCGGAAGGACCTCACCCAGTGGTTCTTCAGGATCACCGATTACGCCCAGCGGCTGCTGGACGACATCGACACGCTGGCGGACTGGCCCGACCGAGTGATCACCATGCAGCGCAACTGGATCGGCCGATCCGACGGCGCGACGGTCGAGTTCGAGATCGCGGAGACCGGCGACCGTGTCGAGGTGTTCACCACGCGCCCCGACACGCTGTGGGGCGTGACGTTCTTCGTGTTCGCCGTGGAGCACCCGCTGGTCATGAAGCTGGCGGTGGCTGGCGGGGTCGAAACGGAGGCGAAGCGGCTCCTGGACCGGCTGCAGGCCACGCCGCTCACCAACCGCGAGCAGGCCGAGAGCCGGGAAGGCGTGAACCTGGGCGTGCACGCCATCAACCCGGTCAACGGGGAGAAGGTGCCGTGCTTCGTCGCGCCCTACGTCCTCATGGAATACGGGACCGGAGCGGTGATGGGCGTTCCGGCCCACGATCAGCGCGATTTCCTGTTCGCGCGCGAGCACGACCTCCCCGTCCGCGTGGTGGTCCAGCCCCCGGACGAGATCCGCGACCCCGACGCCATGACCGAGGCGTACGACCACGCCGGCGTGATGGTCAACTCCGGACCGTTCGACGGCACCCGCTCGCCGGAGTCGATCGACTGGGTGATCGAATGGCTGGAGGACCAGGGCAAGGGGAAGCGCGCCGTCACCTATCGCCTCCGGGACTGGCTGATCAGCCGGCAGCGCTACTGGGGAGCTCCCATCCCGATCATCCACTGCCCGACGGACGGAGAGGTGGCGGTCCCGGACGACCAGCTGCCGGTCCTGCTGCCCGACGACGCCGACTTCAGGCCCGGCGGAGAGTCCCCGCTGGCCCGCCATCCGACGTGGAAGGACGTGACCTGTCCGACATGCGGCGGTCGGGCCACTCGGGACACGGACACCATGGACACGTTCGTCGATTCGTCCTGGTACTTCTTCCGGTACTGCTCCCCGAACGACACCGACCGGGCCTTCGATCCCGAGACGGTGTCCACGTGGATGCCATCGGGCCAGTACACCGGCGGCGTGGAACACGCCATCCTGCACCTGCTGTACTGCCGGTTCTTCACCAAGGCCCTGCACGACATGGGTCTGGTCGACTTCGTGGAGCCGTTCCCGCGGCTGATGAACCAGGGCCAGGTCATTTACGGCGGAGCGTCCATGTCGAAATCGAGGGGGAACCTGGTCGAGCCCATGCCGCTGGTGGAGCGATGGGGCGCCGACACCATGCGGCTCACGATGCTGTTCGCCGGGCCGTTCGAGGACGACATCGACTGGGCGCTGATCGCTCCCGATCCAGACCGTCCTCCGGGCGTGTACGGGTGGCTGGGGCGGGTTCACCGCGCCATGACCGAGGCCGCCGCGGTGGACGGACCGCAGCCGGACGAGCTGACCCGCCTGATGCACCGAACGATCGCCGCCGTGACGAGCGACATGGAGCGATACCGCTTCAACGTGGCCGTATCGAAGCTGATGGTGCTGACCAACGAGATTCGCGCCGTGCTGGACGACGGCCACGGCGCGCGCGAAGCTGCCGAAGCGCTGACGCTGATGCTGGCCCCCCTGGCGCCGTTCCTGGCCGAGGAGCTCTGGCGCAGACCGCTCGGGCACCGCGAGAGCGTGCACGCGCAGCGGTGGCCGACGTTCGACGCGGCGCTGGCGGCCGAGGACCGCGTGGTGCTGGTCGTCCAGGTCGACGGCAAGGTCCGGGACCGCATCGAGGTCGGCTCGGCCGCGTCGGAGGACGAATGCCGCGACCTGGCGCTGGCGTCCGAACGGGTCACGAGGGCCCTGGACGGCCGATCGGTGCAGCGGGTGATCGTCCGGCCGCCGAAGCTCGTGAACGTGGTGACCGCGGCCGGCTGACGCCGGACCGGCCCTCGGCGACCGCTCGACCCGATCGGCCGGATGCGACGGCCGAACCGCACGGCGGACCTTCACGTTCTGTGACGAATCTCACTGACCGCCGAGTGCGTCCCGCGTAGCCTTCGGCTCCGTTCCCTTCCTCGGGATCAGTGTCCTCCCCCTGGCGTCGACGCACGTGCCTGGGCGGCCGCCCCGCGTGA
>JBHELE010000240.1:0-3025 GCA_046263235.1 Actinomycetota bacterium | reverse complement strand
TCGCGGCCGAGATCGCCGACGCCCTTCAGGCCGCGCACGACGCCGGCGTCATTCACCGGGACGTGAAACCCGGCAACGTGATGCTGGAGGCCGGTGGCCGCGTTCGGGTGCTCGACTTCGGCATTGCCGCCGCGGCGTGGGCGGCGCCCATCACGGCCTCGGGCACGACGCTCGGGACCGCCAGCTACCTCTCGCCCGAGCAGGCATCCGGTCGACGCGTCACGCCGGCGAGCGACGTCTACAGCTTGGGATGCGTGCTGTTCGAGATGCTGACCGGTCGGCCCCCGTTCACCGGCGAGTCGGCCGTCGCGGTCGCGGCGGCACACGCCAGGCAAGCGCCGCCGCCAGTCGAGGAACTCACATCGGACGTCCCGGCGGGACTCGCCGCGACGTGCCAGCGGTCCTTGGCCAAGGAGCCGGCATCGCGGTTTGCGTCTGCGGCAGACTTCGCCGCGGCGCTGCGTGAGCTCACCACGGGCGCCGGCGCGACCGCGCCGATGGCTGCGGCCGAGGACACGGGCGCGACCAAGGTCTTGACGGCGCCGGACGCGACGGCGGTCCTGCCGCCAGCGGAGCGCGTCGAACCGGTCGCCGGAGAGCGCCGTCCCGTACGTCCGCCATGGCTCTGGCTCGCGGCGGCTGCGCTTGCCGCGCTCGCCGGCCTGATCCTCCTGCTCGTCTCGGTCCTGGCCGGACCGGACGACCGCCAGCCTGCCAACCGGCCAACGGCACCGGCCGATGAGTCGCCACAGTCCCCTCCGCAGCCAACGGCGGCGACCATTCCCTCGGTCGTGGGACTCCGGCTCGGCGACGCCGTCGACCAGCTGACCGACGCGGGCTTCGTCCGCGTCCGCGTGGTGAACGCCGAAGAGGGGGATCCGGGGATCGTCGTCGCGGTGGAACCTTCCGAGGGAGCGACCGTATCTCTGGACCAGACCGTAACCTTGTTCGTCGGCCCTCCCGACGAGAACCGCGGAGAGGGGAACGGCAAGGGCAAGGGCAGACCCGGAAAGGGCAAGGACCATTGAGCGCGAAGGCCCGGGTGCTGGGCGGCCGCTACGAGATCGACGAAGTGCTGGGGCGGGGCGGCATGGCCGCCGTGTATCTCGGAACCGACCGCATCCTCGGACGTCAGGTCGCCGTCAAGGTCCTCGGGCCGAGCTTCGCCGGCGATGACTCGTTCGTGACTCGCTTTCGCCGGGAGGCCCAGGCGGCGGCGGCGCTGAACCATCCGAACGTCGTGGGGGTGTTCGACACCGGCTCGGACGACGGCACGCACTACATCGTCATGGAATACGTCCACGGCCGAACGCTCGCCGACACCATTCGGGAGGACGCGCCGTTGCTCCCGGAGCGGGCGGCGGAGATCGGCGAGGCGGTCGCCGGGGCCCTCGCCTTCGCCCATGCCCAGGGGATCGTCCACCGCGACGTCAAGCCGGGGAACATCATGCTGACCCCGACCGGCGACGTGAAGGTGATGGACTTCGGCATCGCCCGCGCCACCAGCGGGACCGACTCCCTGACCCGGACGGCCACGGTGCTCGGGACGGCCACGTACTTCTCGCCGGAGCAGGCGCAGGGGGAGAAGGTCGACGCCCGGTCGGACATCTACGCGCTCGGGTGCGTGCTCTACGAGATGCTGACGGCCCACCCTCCATTCGCCGGCGAAACCCCCGTGGCCGTGGCGTACAAGCACGTCCGGCAGGACCCGGTGCCTCCCAGCCACTTGAACTCGGACATCCCATCCGACCTCGACGCCATCGTTCTGAAGTGCATGGCGAAGAACCCTCAGAACCGCTATCAGTCGGGCGACGAACTGGCGCGCGACCTCCACCGGTTCCGTATGGGGCAGCCCATCGAGGCCACGCCACTCATCGCATTCGGGGCGACCGCCGCCATGGAACGGCCCACGGCGACGTCCGTCCTGCCGGCCACGGCGGCGGAGCCGGTGGAGGGGCCGCGGCGGTGGGTCGCCGCCGCGATCCTGGCCTTGCTCCTGCTGGTGCTCGGCGTGGGCCTGTTCTTCCTGGCCCAGGCCCTGTTGGGGCCGGGCGAAGAGCTGGTCACGGTGGCGGACGTGCGTGGGAAGACCGTGGCGGTGGCCACCCGGATCCTGAAGCGGCAGGGATTCGAGGTCCGCGTCGATCCGAACCGGGAACCGTCGGAGCGATTCCAACGGGGACGGGTCAGCGACTACTTCCCCGACGGCGAAGTCGAGAAGGGAGCGACGATCACGCTGGTCGTCTCCAGCGGCCCTCCCGTCGAGCTGGCCACGGTCCCGAGAGTCGATTGCGAACCCCTGAACCAGGCGATCGTCAGAATCGAGGAGGCCGGATTCGACGCCACGGTCGGCGGGACCACGAGCAACTCCGACTGCCGCCCCGGTGAAGCGGTGAGGACCGATCCTCCCGGAGGAACCGAGCTCGAGAAGGGAAAGACGGTCGAGATCATCACCCAGGCCGAACCGAGCCCGACGCCCCCGACCACGCCGCCGACGACGCCCCCGACCACGCCGCCGACGACGCCCCCGACCACGCCGTCCCCGACTCCGACCGACACCGGGATCATCGGCGTGAGCGCCTCGGCCAGCTGACGTCGTTGCCGCTCCCGGGAGGGCGCAAACGCGTGCGGTAGCATCCGAGGCGGCCTTCCCCCCGCGGGCCCTTCCCCGGATCGGAGCACCTCGGCGTGGAGTTCGTTCAAGAGAGCTTTACCGAGGAGGAACGGGCCCTCCTCGCCCCCCACTTCACGAACCTCGACGGCCCCGTCTTCGCGCTGGTCGATCTCCCCGAGGTGGTCAAGGGCGCCCTGTTCGCCCGGTACTCGCGGTCGGCGAAGTCGTTGCGGCGACTGTTCCTGGACGAGTTCCTCACCGACGCCGACCGCGAGGGGGCTCTCCGAGGGAGGTCTCGGGAGGTCGGAACGGCGAGGGCCGAGGCGCTGTACGAGCGGGTGTTCCTGGAGTACGGCGACGACTCCGTGGCCCAGCTCGGTGGCGTGCACCTCGCCTGCGAGCAGTCCTCGC
>JBHELE010000239.1:0-2943 GCA_046263235.1 Actinomycetota bacterium | reverse complement strand
CTCCGGACCTACTCGCTCGGCCGCATGTCGATCACCACGACGGTCTGCCGCCCGGTGACGGTGCGGTTGAGGGAGTTCTTGTGGATGTCGACGTCGAGCTCGAACACGTAGCTCTGCCCGGACCCCTCCAGGTCTCGCTGGAACCACGTCGCCGACGCCGTGTCGTCGAACGCGGACGCCGGTGACAGGTTCACCTCGCCGGGCTTCATGGGATCGAACTTCCCGCCCTCGGGCTTCCACCGCATGGCGACGTCTGGCCAGTCCCCGGGAGTGGTGGAGTATTCGAAGCTCACCGTGACGACGACGTCGATGTTCGAGGCTCCCGCGGGTGACTGGACGGTGAGCGTCGGCATGTCGGTTCCGAAGCACACCGGGGAACTGGCGTCCGGGCGAGGTGTCCCGAACCCGGTGCAACCGAACGACCATGTGCCGATCCGCTTCTCGACGCGGACCTCGGTCGGCTCCAGTTCCAGCTGGCCGGAGCTCGAGTTGACGGTCGCCAGCAGCACGAGGATGATGACGGCGAACGGCGCGAATTTGCGCATGGGCCCCTCCTTCTTTCGGTCGGCTCGCTATCGGAGGCTTCGACGTTGGCGCCCGGCCACCTGTTCCGCCGGGGCGTCTCGATTGCGCGTCGGAGATGGGGTAGCGTCAAACCAGGCCGAAGAGGAGGTAGCCGGTGAGACGACGGATGTGGACAGTGGCGATTCTCCTGGGCGCAGCGACGATGCTGTTGGTGCCTGCGGCCAGTGGGGCCGCCGGCGGAGACTGCACGATCAGCGGTAATAGCAGCAACAACACCCTCATAGGGACGCCCGAGGCGGACATCATCTGCGCCAAGGGCGGGAAGGACACCGTCCGCGGCAAGGGCGGCGACGACACGATCCGCGGGGGCAACGGCGCAGACAGCCTCTTCGGCGGCGGCGGGTCGGACACCATCGAGGGCGAAGCCGGAGACGACACCATCAAGGGCGGACCCGGCGACGACGAGATCCTCTCCGGCAAGGGCGGGGATACATCGGTTGGGGGGAAGGGCATCGACTTGATCATCGGGGGCCCGGGAGACGACCCGTGCCTCTCGGCCGTGGATGGAACGCCGGACGACACGCTGAACGGCGGCACCGGGGATGACACCGGCGACAGCGATCCAGGCGACACGGTGCTCAACATGGAGGTGCACAGCGACGACTGTGTCTAGGGATCCGTCACTCACGGCTGACTGAAGGTTCGGCGGGGCTACGCGTCGAGCCCGTCCAGGGCCTGCCGATCACGAGGTCAACCGGCACACCGTCAGGCAGACCAGGCAGATCTAGTCGAAGTCAGGTGCGACATTCCGAGGGCGGCGGGTCGCGGCCCGTCGCCCTCGGCGCTTCCGCGCCCACGGCCTGCCCCGAGCTCGACGCTACCCGCCGTCGTGCCATCCCGGCGTGCGGTACCGTGCTCGCAGGTCCGAAGGAGGGCGCGTGGGGCGGATCCGAATGGCGGCGCTGGTGCGTGGGGCTGCCGTGGTCCTGGCGGTAACGGGCACCGCCGGGACGGCCGGCGGGGGGTGCACGATCACGGGACTTCGGGCGACGATACCCTCCGCGGTACGCCTGGCGCAGACGTGATCTGCGCGAAGGGTGGGAACGACACCCTCTCGGGCAGAGGCGGCGTTGACGTGCTGCGCGGCGGGCCCGGCTTCGACTTCCTCGCCGGTGGCCCCCGCGGCGACACGTTGAGGGGCGGCGGCGCGGCCGACACGATGTGGGCCGGCAAGGGGAACGACGACATCTTCGCCGGCAAGGGCCACGACAGCGCGGTGGGACAGGCCGGCGCGGACTTCATCCGCGGCGGTCCCGGTGGCGACTCTTGCCTCTCGGCCATCGACGGTGCGCCCAACGATAGGGTCATCGGGGGCAGGGGCGTCGACACCGCCGACCGGGATCCCGGAGATCAGGTCTCGGCGGAGCGCGTCGTCGATTTTTTCTGCTTCGCCGGCTAGTGAGCGACGGGCGCGGATCCGGTCACGGGGGATAGCGGCCGATCAGCCGGCGCCACAGCAGCTCGTCGAAGCGGGCGGGATCGATGCCGAGGGCCACGTCGGCGTTGGGCTCGCCCCATGGCTCGGGGATCCCCCAGAAGTCGGCCACGGTGCGGCCGGAGGTGATGGCTCCTCCGGTCTCCACGGCGACGTGCACCCGCCGGGTCTCGAGCAGCGAGGGATCGATGGCAGCGGCCAGGGCCAGGGGGTCGTGCATCGCGACGTCCTCGGTGCCGTAGTACCGCTCGTACACCCCCGCGGCGTGAGCGATGAGGTCGCCCACGAAGCGTTCCACGGGGTTATCGGCGCTCCGGAGCTTCCTCCCGACGGCGCCGGCGACCGTCGCCTGCATCGTGGCGTCGAGCGGGACGAGCGTGAGCGGAACGCCCGAGGCCAGGACCACCGCGGCCGCCTCGGGATCGGCGTAGACGTTGAACTCAGCCGCCGGCGTCACGTTGCCCTCTACCCGCACCGCCCCGCCCATGGCGAACACCCGGGCGATGCGCGGAACGGAGCGCGGCGCCGAGAGGAGGGTGATGGCCAGGTTCGTGAACGGGCCGAGCGTCACCACCGTCACGGGTTCGTCCGACTCCTCCAGCCGGCGGGCCAGGAACGTCGGGCCGTACTCCGGGTGGATGTCGACGTCCTGCGGCGGCGGCATGAGGTCGGCCAGGCCGTCGGTGCCGTGGACGATCTCCGCGGTGACCGGCTCGCGGAGGAGGGGCCGAGCGGCTCCCCGCGCGACCGGGACGTCACCCCGCCCCGCCAGCTGGAGGACCTTGAACGTGTTGAGCGTGCCCCCATCCACCGGGACGTTGCCATGGACCACGGTGATCCCCCTGACGTCGAGCTCCGGGCTCCGGAGGGCCAGCAGAAGGGCGATGGCGTCGTCGATCCCCGGATCGGTGTCGATCAGGACC
>JBHELE010000238.1:0-4906 GCA_046263235.1 Actinomycetota bacterium | reverse complement strand
GGCCTAGGCAACCCGTCGCGCCTGGCCAGCGCCCGCTCCAGGACTTCGACGATCTCGGTCCCGACCAGCTCGTCCCGCTCGATCAACGCGTCCCGCAACGCCCGGACGAGGTCGCGGTTCGCAACCAACAGGTCGGTGACCCGTTCGAGCTGCGCGTGCATCAGCGTCTCCGCGCGCTCCTTGGCGTCGCGGTCGCCCAGGACCTTCCCGACCAGGTTCTTCCGGGCCACCAGGCTCTCGTCGACCGCCTCGTAGGAGAGGAGCGAACCGGCCATCCCCAGGGTCCCGACCATCATCGCCGCGATTTGCGTGGCGTAGGCCAGGTCCGAACCGGGGCCGGTTCCGCTCTCGCCGAAGAACAGCTCCTCCGCGGCCAGGCCGCCCAGCGCGATGGCCACCATCGCTTCGAGCTCCGAACGGGTCTGGGTGAACCGCTCCTCCAGGTCGGTGTGCGCCAGCAGGCCGAGCGACTGGCGCCGCTTGATGATCGAGAGCACCTCGAGCTTTCTGCTCTTGCCCAACAGGAACGCGGCCACGGCGTGCCCGGCCTCGTGCGTGGCAACGGCGCGCCGCTCCTGTTCGGTGTACACGACCGCCTGCTTTTGACCGATCTCCTCGGTGAGCTTGGCCTCGTAGATGTCGGCCACGGTCATCCCGTCGCGTCCGTCGCGCAGCGCGACCAGCAGGGCCTCGTCGAGCAGGTGCTCGATCATCACCGGCGAGTACCCGAACGTGTCCTGGGCCAGTCGGTCGCGAGTCTCGTCCTGATCGAGCTCCGGATGATGGGACTTTCCGTCCAGGAAATGGTCCAGCAGGTCCCTGCGGAGCTGTTTGGTCGGGAGGTCGAAATACAGCCGGCGGTCGAACCGGCCGGGCCGGAGCAACGCCGGATCGAGCGAGTCGGCCCGGTTCGTCGCCGCGATGACCAGGATGTTGTTGTACACGGGCTTCCTCGAGCGGAGGGCGTGGCCCTCCGGGAGATAGCCGTTCACCCACTCGATGAGGCGTTCCCACATGCGTTGCCGAAGCCGCGGCTGGTCGAACGACTGCATCTGGATGAGGAGCTCGTTGACCGTGCCGCTCGCTCCCGAGGAGATGGTGTGGGCGACGGCCCGGCGCAATCCGCCCGGGGGCGGTGCCATCGACAGAGAGTCCCGGGCCACCCCGATCGCGTCGATCTCCTCGATGAACCCGATGGCCCCGCCGCCGCGCCGGGCCGCCTTTCGCAGCGCCTTGAAGAACGCGCGGATCTTCACGGCCGTCATGCCGTAGAACATCGACTGGAACGCCGGGGCGGAGACGAACAGGAAGGGAACCCCGGCCTGCTTCGCCATGGCCTTCGCCAGATAGGTCTTGCCAGTGCCCGGCGGCCCTTCGAACAGGATGCCCCGACGGGGGTTTCCTCCCAGGACCTCTCGGAACGTCACGTGCCCCAGGAACACGTTCAGCGTTCGGATGACCTCGTCGACCTGGGCATCCAGGCCACGGACCTCGGTCAGGCCGACCTCGATGTGCTCCGGCCTGATCATCAGGTGCGGCGACCGTCCGCTGGCGAGCAGCGGGACCACCAGGACCAGGCCCAGCATCACGACCAGGATCGCCTGGGGGAGCCACAGATCCGCGCCATCCGGAAGCGCCGGCACGCCGAATCGATGGCCGGCCGAATACATCCAGACGACGAACCCGATGTACGCGCCGACCAGGGCCAGCGCCCGGGCCAGACGGCGGCGGCGCGTGCGCTCCCGGATCCGGCTCACGTCCGCCGCGCCGGCCTGCAGCAGCTTCGTCCCGCCGAGGACGGCGGCGACCTTGTTTCCCTCCTTCACCGATGCCCCTCGCTCACCTCCCTCATATCGGCCACCGACGGTACCGACACGAGTCCCGCAGAGCGCCTGTTGTATCGTGAGACGGTCCGCGCGAAGACAGGAGCTCTGCGTGCCGCGGAAGAAGCAGGAGCCCATTGATGCGCAGACCGCCCGCAACATTGGTGGTTTGCTGCGCGGCCTGCGGAAGGCCGCCGGTTATCGCGCTGTCAGGGACGCGGCTCAGCAACCCGGCTGCCCCGCGGCGCAACAGACGATCTACGCGTACGAACGGGGCGGCCTGGTCCCGTCGCTCAAGCAGTTCATGGAGCTCGTGGAGTTCTATTGCCTGCACACCGAGACGGCGCCCAGCTCCGTTCGGTACCAGGGAGTGGCCGCGATGATCGCGGCGCTGGAGACGCCCGCGTATCACATCCCCGAGGCGTTCGACCTCATCAATCGGCTCCAGCCACCCCCGACGGCCGGCCGCCGCCGCCGCAAGCCCGCGTGAGCGACCCGTCGAGTCTGTCGGCCGTCCTCGCCGACGTGGACCATGTCGGCATCGCGGTGCGAGACCTCGACGCGGCCGCGGAGGAGTACCGTCAGGCGTTCGGCGTGGAACCGGTCCACCGCGAACGGGTCGAGGACCAAGGGGTGGACGAGATCCTGTTCCGGGTGGGCACGTCCTACATCCAGCTGCTCGGTGCCCTCGGGCCGGAGACGCCCGTGGGGAAGTTCCTGGACCGAAAGGGAGAGGGCGTCCATCACGTCGGATACCGGGTGACCGACCTCGAGGGGGTTCTGGCCCGGCTGAAGGCCGCCGGGATCCCGCTGGTCGACGACGCCCCCCGGCCTGGTTCCCGCGGCACGACGGTGGCGTTCGCCCACCCGAAGGGGTTTCGGGGCGTACTGGTGGAGCTGGTCCAAGAGCCGTAGTGCCCGCGCCCCCGGACCGAACGTTCCGCGCGCTGCTCGTCGACCACGGCGGCGTCCTCACCACGTCGCTCATCGCGAGCTTCGGGGCCTTCTGCGCCTCGGTCGGGATCAAGCCCGAGACGCTTCGAACGCTGTTCGCCGGAGCGTACGGCGGCGCGGATGAGGGCGGCGGCGTCGCCGGGCTCATTCCCCAGCTCGAGACGGGTCGGCTCGACCTGGAGGACTTCGACCGCCGGATGGCTGCGGCGCTGTCCGAGGGGCTGGATGAGTCGCTCGACCCGGCCGGTCTCTCGGCGCGGTTCTTCGAAGGCGTCCGTCCAGACGAGCGCATGATCGAAGCCGTTCGAGCCGCTCGGCGGGGCGGGGTGAAGACCGGCCTGATCTCGAACACGTGGGGGGCGCTGGCCGCGTCCGATCATCTGGCGGGCCTGTTCGACACCGAGGTTCGGTCCGGCGACGTGGGCCTCCGGAAGCCCGAGCCGGAGATCTATCGGGTGGCGGCCCGGAGGCTCGGTGTGTCCGAACGCGAATGCGTGTTCGTCGACGACATCCCGGCCAACGTCGAGGGGGCGAGGTCGGTGGGGATGTGGGGGCTGCTGCATCGCGACGCCGCGATCACCGTTCCGAAGCTCGAGGAGCTCCTCGGGGTCCACCTGGCTGCTAACTGACCCGGGAGCCGTCCGCGGTCGCTCAGGAGCGGGCCTGGAGCATCGCCAGCGTTCGTTCCATCTGGTCGAGGTGGAGCAGGCCGTGGCCGGCCAGCAGGCGAAACGTGAGGTCGAAGCTCTCGGGTCCCCGTTCGGCGTGGATCCCGACCCGGGCCCGGTCCTCCGGGGGCGTGGTTCGCCACAGGGCGATGTTCAACGGATTGAATGCCCGCAGCAGGCTCAGCAGCAGTGCGGGATCTCCGTCGTTGTATCGCTGGCGCGCCACCCACAGCTCCTGGTCGTACCCGGGAAGGGGCGGCTCGTCGTGCGCCAGGATCCATCGGAGCCGGGCGGCACACATGAGCTCGGCGTCGACGATGTGGCCAAGCACCTCCAACACGGACCATTCGCCATCGTCGGGACGATCCCGCAGCCGGTCCCCCGCCCCCGCGACCACCTGCTCGATTCGAGCCGGGAGGGCTTGGTACGCCTCGGCCACGTCGCGACCCTCCACGAACGAAAGGAGCAGGGCCTGGTACTCCGTCGGCTGCGACACCGGATCGACGGGCGTGGACGTTTCGGCATTCGAAGCGTCGGTCATCGAGGTTCCCTCCCGTCGCCGGCCGGGCCCGCAGTGGAGCGGTTGAGCTCGATCAAGTTGCCCTCCGGGTCGCGAAAGTGGGCCACGCGGACGAACCACGTGGGGCGGTCATGGGGCTCGGTGATGAACCGAACCCCCGCCTCACGCAGCCGGTCGTATTCGGCGTCCACGTCGTCGACGTCGATGCAGACCATCATCGAATCCCCGACGCGCTCCGGTCGGGCGAGGATCGAGGCGTGGGTCCCCAGCGCCTCCATCATCTGGCGCCGGTCGAACAGCGCGAGAATGGCGGGCCCCAGGACGAACTCCTCGTAGGGACCCTGCTCGTCCCCGAACCGCGGTTCCATCCCGACGACCTCGCGATAGAACCGGTGGGCCCGGGCGAAGTCGTCCACGAGCAGCCGGATGTGCGTCAGTCGCATACGGGGGCCGCCGCTTTCAAACCGGCTCAGTCCGGAAGGTCGGTGAGCCCTTCGGTCGGCGCGCTCACCAGCGCGGCCATGTTTCCCTCGGGGTGACGGTTCTCGGACATGAGCTGATGGGCCGTCCCGATGTCGTCGAAGCCGAACGTCCGGGACAGACACGGGTCGATCCGTCCGTCCACCACCAGCTGGTTGAACGCGGCCGACTGCTCGTCGTTGGCGAAATGGGATCCCTGGAATCGCTTCTGTCGCATCCACAGGTACCGCAGATCGACCACCGCGTTGTAGCCGGTCGTGCCGGCGCAGATCACGACCATCCCACCGGTGTCGCACATGAAGATCGACGTGGGGATGGTGTCCTCGCCGGGATGCTCGAACACGATGCGGGGCGACCGCTTCTCCCCCAGCGCGTCCCAGAAGGCCTTGCCGAACGCCTTGGCTCCCTCGAACCACTCCGCGAAGGCCTCCTCGTCCTTCCAGTGCGGGAGCATCCCCCAG
>JBHELE010000237.1:0-3551 GCA_046263235.1 Actinomycetota bacterium | reverse complement strand
GTTTTCGACCCCGGCGGCCCGGAATAGCTCCTCGGCGAGCGCCTCCACCACCACCAGATAGTTCGCGCAGAATACGGCGGCGGCGTGGTACAGCGGCTTGGCCGAATCGGGCAGGAGGAACGGCTCCCCGCCGACGGCGCGGGCGAGCTCCTCGCCGAAGAGCGTGGCCGGCTCCGTCGTCGCCGTCACCGCGAACGGGCTCCCGGGGAGTCGGGCCACGCCGGTCTCGACGTCCGGGACGGACTGCAGCGGGTGCACGGAGAGCACGTCGGCTCCCTTCTTCTTCGCCGCGGCCAGCGCGTCCAGGCTCACCGATCCGGAGAGGTGGATCACGCGCTGGCGGCGGCGGAACGCGCCGCCTTCGGCCATCACCTCGCACCCCTGCGCGATGAGGTCGTCGGGCACGCCAAAGATGGCGACGTCGGCGTCCTTCGACGCCTCCTCCGGAAGGAGGAACTGGGCGAACGGCAGGTATCGCTGGGCACGGTCGTGCGATGAGCGACGTCCGGACACGGCCGCCACGCGATAGCCGGCGCGCTCGAGCAGTACGCCCAACGCCGTGGCGACCCGCCCCGCCCCGATCAGCGCGACCGAGGTCGGGCGACTCTGACGTTTGGTGGTTCGCGCGATTGTTGCGGTCCTTCCGCTTGCGGGCCGGGTACCGAACGGCGGGAGTATACCGGCGGTCAGGCCACCGGTCGGCCCGGACCGCCGATGTCGGTTCGCGGGGTGAGCGGCGGAGCGAACGGCCGCACGTCACCGAGCATCTCCGGCCCGAGCCGAAGCTCACCTATCGATCTGCGCCCTGGAAGCGGCGGGTTCGCCACCAGCTCCAGGAGCGGGATCAGCACGAACCCCCGCTCGTGCATCCGCGGATGCGGGACGGTCAGGCCGGGTTCGTCGATCTCCTCGTCGCCGAACGTGAGGAGGTCGATGTCGATGACGCGAGGCCCCCAGCGCTGACCCCGTTCGCGTCCCATGGCCAGCTCGACCTCCAGACATGTCCGAAGCAGCGTTCGGGCCGAGAGGCTCGTGCCGATCTCAACCACGGCGTTGAGGTCGTCGGGCTGAGACGGCCCCACCGGCGCCGTCTCGTAGACGCGGGACGACCGCACCACGACAACGCCGTCGCGGCGGTCAAGCAGGTCGACCGCCTCGCTCAGGTTCGTCGGCCGGTCCCCCAGGTTCGAGCCGAGGGCGAGGAACGCTCGGGTCACGGCCCGACGATCGCCTCGGCCGCGACGTCGTCGACGCCGAGCGCCTCCGCCGCGCGCGGCTTGTGGACGACCGCACGGACGGACACGACCGGCTCGAACCCGTAGACCGCTCTGGCCACCTCGTGAGCGAGCGTCTCCAGCAACACGTACGAGCGCCCGGACACGACGTCGCGGACGACGCCCGCCGCGGCGCGGTAGTCGAGGGTGTGATCCAGGTCGTCGGAGTCCACGTCGACGACGACGTGAAGATCCACCACGAATTCCTGAGGGCCGTCCCGCTCGCCGGGATTGGCCCCGTGGCGACCCTCGGCGGTGATTCCGCTCAGCGTGATCGTCGACCGGACGGTCACTCGGGGTCCGCGTCGGCCGCCGCCACCTCTTCCGGGGTGGGAGGACGAAGGTAGATCGGCACGGGACCCCCGGCGCCGTGGCCGTGTGACTCACCCAGGTAGCGAAGGCGGAGGAACTCGTGGATGAGCTGGTCGACCGTTTGCCAGGCGTCCTCGTTCACGAAATGCGAACACCCTGGGAGCAGCGCGGTCATCGACATCGGGATGGTCTCCCCCAGTCGCTCGGCGAGGTCGGACGGAAGGAACGGATCGTCCTCGCCCCAGACCACGAATGCCGGGAGGTCGAGCGCGCCGAGGTCGCCTTCCCGCCCCTCCAGTCCCACGCCGCCGATCCCCCGTGCGGCCCGGAAGAACGCCGGGGGATCCTCCCGCCAGGGCTTCGCATACGCGGCCAGCGTGGGCTCGTCCAGCTTATGCTTCGCCAGCCCGAGGTCGAACGTGCGCCGCACCAGGCTCTCCACGAACTCCCCCGTCTGTCGCTCCCGCGGCGTTTCCTGGATCGTGCGGACGCCTTCGATCGGCCACGCGTCGAAGCAGATCGAGTCGAGCAGCACAAGCGCGGCGGCCCGACCGCTCAGCGCCAGGAGCTGGGCAACCCCGCCCCCGATGTCGTGACCGACGATGGCGGCGTGGTCCATCCCGAGCTGACCCAGCAGTTCGGCGAGGTAGCGCGCCTGAGCGCTGATCGACAGGTCCGAGGCCGTCGGTTTCTCGCTGTCGCCGTAGCCCAGGAGGTCCGGCGCGACCACCCGCATGCGCGAGGAGAGCAAGGCGACCTCCCGTCGCCACAGATACGACGACGTCGGGAACCCGTGGATCAGCAGGACGTCTGGACCTTCACCGGCGTCGACGTACGCGATGTCGCCCCCCGTGGTCGAGGCGAGACGTTTCTCGCTCCTCACGCCGAGCCTCGCTTGATCGCCTCGACGACCCTGATCACCCGCACCATCTCCTTCACGTCATGAACGCGGACGATGTGGGTGCCCTCGGCGACGAGCCACGCCACCGCGGCGGCCGTCCCCTCCAGGCGCTCTTCGACGTCCACGTCGAGCACCTTGCCGATGAACGACTTCCTGGAGGGGCCGACCAGGACCGGCCGGCCCAGCTCGAAGAACGAACGAACGTCGCGAAGAAGCGTCAGGTTCTGATCGGGCGTCTTGGCGAACCCGATGCCCGGGTCGACCACGATTCGGTCCGCATCGACGCCGGCCTCTCGTGCCTCGTCGACGCGCACAGCGAGCTGGTCCCGGACCTCGGCCACCACGTCGACGTAGTCCGTGAACTCCTGCATGGTGGCCGGCTCACCGCGCATGTGCATCAACACGACACCCGCGCCGGCGTCACGGGCCACCGCGAACATGTCGGGGTCTCGTCCGGCGGAGATGTCGTTGACGATCGCCGCGCCCGCCTCGAGGGCGGCCACGGCCACGTCGGCCTTCCGCGTGTCGATCGAGATGGGCGCGTCGACCTCGGCGGCAAGGCGCTTGATGACCGGGAGGACGCGACGCCGTTCCTCGTCGACCGAAACGGGGTCGGCGCCCGGGCGGGTCGATTCGCCGCCGACGTCGATGAGGTCTGCTCCTTCGGCGACCATCCCGATTCCGCGCGAGACCGCGGTTTCGGGATCGAAGAATTGCCCGCCATCGGAGAACGAGTCCGGCGTGACGTTCAATACCCCCATGACCAGCGTGCGCTTCCCGCAATCGAGCACGCGATCACCGACGCGCCACACGAGCCGCTCCATGAGCGCCATCGTAGTGGCCGCGGCTGTGCGACTCGATAGCGTCTCGACGTTCGATCGACAAGTCACGGAGATCGGTCAGCGGGTAAGAGTGCGCTGATGTCTCCGATCCTGGAGGAGCGTTGGCCGCGCCAGCGGCCGCGGTATGAACGCCACGGGCTAGACCGGTTCGTACCGATCCTGTTCACGATCGCTCTCTTGTCGTTCCTGTCCACGGCCATCCTTCTGATCGGGCTGATCCCA
>JBHELE010000236.1:0-5578 GCA_046263235.1 Actinomycetota bacterium | reverse complement strand
CCGGTCGTGGTCGCGGTGGCGTGGCGCCGCCTGTGGCGAAGGCTCGACTGAGCCGTCCCTCGGTTTCCCGATACGACCCCCGGGTAAGCACTTGGGCCGAGGCTTCGCCATGGGAAATCGAACCCAGCCCGCCGCGCGATTGACGCCCAGGGACGTCGCCAAGTTCACCGTCCTCGTCGCGCTGTTCGCCATCTTCTGGGATGCCGCCGTCGGCCACGGGTTGACGTGGGAGAACGACCCCTACTGGACCTACTGGGTCACCAAGACGTTCCTGATCGCCACGATCTTCGGGCTGGGGACGGCGTGGTTCGGCGTGGGCGTCGGCGTGGGCGCGGCGATAACGGTCGTACACACGGCCGTGCTCACCGTGTACTACTGGACCTTCTCCCCCATCGGCCTTCCGTCGTCCCCCGACTGGCTGGACCTCGAGCACACGTGGGGAACGGGGCTTCCCATCCACTTCGGCGTGATCTATCTGGGCTATCTGTCGGCGCTGTGGCTGTGGCGGCGCAGGGTGGTGGCGGCTGCGCCGGACGCCGATTCGGCCCGGCTCAGCCTGGAGGCGCTGGTCGCGGGGATCGCCATCGTCGTCGTGGCCGGCTTGCTCTCGGCGGCGGCCCTGCAGGAGCTCCCCGGGTTCACCTGGTTCCTGGTCCGGGTGTTGATCACCGTTCCGTTCCTGTTCGGCTGGTGGAGCGTGGCGGGGCGCGATCGCGAGGCCGCCGTCGTGGGCGGGGTCGTTCTGGCCTTCATCTGGGCCACGTACTCGCAGTTCCTCGCGCCCCTCGGGCTGCCGGATGCCCCGCTTCGAATCCTGAGCCAGGGGCCACCCCCCGCGACCGTGCGGTGGCTCGACTACCGGGAGCTCTGGTTGATCAGCCTTCCGATCTACGTGGTGGTGACGGTCGGCATCCTGTTGGTGGCGTCGGCCCGTGGCGGCGGCGCCCGCGTGGCGGCGCGAACGGCGGCAGCGGCGCTGGTGGTCCCGGCGGTCCTGCTCACGACCGGGTTGACCGTCTCTCCCGCGTCCCGGGGGCAGACGGCGCACGTCCGGGCGTCGGGCCAGAGCCTGCTCGAGGTCGGGCCGGCGTACAGCAACCAGTTGACCGCCGCGACCGGCACCATCGCGATCACCGCGACGGACATGGGCGACCGGGTCTCGCCGCTTCCGCCGCACGACCGCCTGCTCATCGACGCCACCCTCCAGGGCGGCGGCCATACCTACACCGTGCGGGTAGGGAATCCGATGGTGGACGACCCGATGGGACGGCACACCACGTGGTGGGGGGTGGGGTTCGACGTGGACCACCACGGGGCGAGCGGGATCGGCACGAGTCGCCTCCCGACGATCCACTCGGCGGTGGCGGCGTTCGGCCTCGGTGACGTCACGGTCGACGGTCAGCTCGTCGCCGCCGGTGCGCCGGTGCACATCATGACGGCGGAGAAGGGACTGGCCCAGGGGTCGAAGCTGGAGCTGGACGTGGCCGGTGACGGCCTGTCGCTTCCCGGCGTCCCCAACGGCCACGTCCGGATGCTGTGGCCGGCGTTTCAGAGCGACTTCTCGCGCGGGCCGGCAGTGGCTCGGTACATCGGAGGGTCGCTGACCCTGCTGGTCCTGCTCGGGCTGGCGCTGGCGTTAACGCGCCGCCCGGGCTGACGGGCGAGATCAGATCGGCTGCGGGAATCCCAGCTTCACGTCGACGCCGGGCGATACGTGCACGACCGGGTCCCGGGTCGGTGACGGAAGCCCTGCCGCCTCCACCAGGCTCTGGTCGAGCCGTTCGACGGACGCCCGCCGTAGCGGCCACGGCTGATGTTCGACCGGGGTGTACGTCATTCGAAGCGGCCCTGTGCTGAACGATCCCCATCTGGCCGTGAGGAAGTGGTCGAGCGGACCGGCGTCGGCCCCCAGCGCCTGACCCTCCGACACCGCGAGGTCGAACGAGCCGCCCGGGCCTCCCCACCGCCGCTGCGCGCCGTAGCGGATGACCCCGGCCTCGCGGGTCACCTCCATTCCCGCCCACATGTAGGGGAGACGGAACATCGCCCGGCCGGTCAGGGCCACGGCGAGCCGACCGACGTCGAGCGAGAAGAACCACAGGCCGTCTCGTCCGCTGGGATGGCGCGCGTAGGTTCGGACGTTCGCTTCCGGATACGTGGACAGCCAGGGCATGGCGGGGGCGATCGGGGGCCGCATCCCCTCCATGACGAACGGCGTGAGGCTGACCCAGGCCGACCCTTCGAACGACTCCACGACCAGCGGGTCGGGAAGCAGCGACTGCACGGTCAGCGGCTCGTACGGCCAGTGCACGGCGGCGAACGTGGCCCAGCGCTGGCGAAGCATGGGCCACCGCACCGTTTCGCGAGGATGAGGATGGACGGCGTCGGTCACGAGGATGAACGCGGCCATGAACCGGGCGAGGCCCCCACCTTCTGCTCGATTCGCTTCAGGATCTCCTCCATGCGGTCGTCGCTGTCCTTCGACTCCGCGCTCCCCCGGTGGATCAACACGGCGGAGAGCACCACGAACGAGAACAGCTGGAGGAACTCCGACTGCCAGTTCTCCAGCGTCGACTGCGAGAACATCTGCACGTAGTCCACGAACTCGACCGGTTGGTTGTGCTCCCGCTGCTCGTCGACGTAGACCTGCCACTCGGCGACGGCCTGCGCGATCCATGAGGCGAAGAACAGGATGCAGAAGGCGATGCTCAACCCGAAGTTCTTCCACGTCTTCGTGAGGCCGGCGCTTCGCTTCTCGTTGCGGATGCTCTGGACCATCGTTCCGATCAGGTAGCCGAGGCATCCGCCGCCCAGGACGAGCACCACGACCAAGCCGAGTGCGGTCATGTCAACTCCCTTCCCTCGTTCTTTCGGACGCTCGGCAACCTTTCCCGTTCGCGCGATCGAAGAACCGAGGTCCGGTCCCGGTCAGGCCCCCGTCTCCCGCCGGACCACCGGCGCCAGCTCCCGGTAGCACGCGACGACGTGGGCCGCCGCGTCGTCCCACGTCGGAAGGGACCGCGCGAATCGCGCCGCCCGCTCGCCCAGCGCCCGGCGTTCGGCTTCGTCTCGAAGGAGGCGCACGACGTGGCGGGCGAAGCGCCGGGGCCGATCCTCGACCACGAAATGGTCCCCGCCTGGCGACAGGCCCTGGGCCCCGATGGACGTCGTCACGATGGGTTTTCCTCGCGCCAGGGCCTCGACGACCTTCACCTTGACCCCGCCGCCTTCGCGAAGCGGACAGACCACGACGTGGGCCGCGTCCAGGTACGGCTCCACCGAGGGCACGCGGCCGGTGACGATGACTCCGTCCCCGGCCAGGTTCGAAACGGTCTCGCTCGGCTCGTTGCCGACCAGCAGCAGCATCGCGTCGGGGACCGCCGCGCGGACTCGGGGGAAGATCTCGCGGCACAGGAACTCCGCGGCGTCGATGTTCGGCGCGTACGCGAAGTTCGCGATGAAGGCGACGGTGGGGCGGTCGGCCTCCGGCCGTCTCGACCGGTCCTCCGCGGACGGCGCGGCCGAGAGATGATCCGCCCCGTTGGGGAAGTACCCGACGTCGAGCATGGGCGCGGCAGAGCGAATCGTCTCCACGTCCTCCATCGTCACGCCCCCGCAGATTGCGCTGCGCTTCCACGCGTCGATCTCGGCCGCCAACGTCGATCCCCACTGCGTGATGCGCCGCCGTCGTTCCCACCGCCCCAGCCGCCGGTGGAGCCGCTGCTGGCACAAGGTGTATTCGATGTTCTGATCGACGAGCACGACCGGGACCGGGCATGGATCGGGGAGGAGGTGCATGAGGTAGAAACCTTCCACGTGGACCACGTCGGGCGGATGAGTCAGCAAGACGTTCTGGAGGTGCGTCCTGGCCGCCGGGCACCAATGCCGCCGGACCAGCTCCGGCAGCAACGGGTCGTCGCCTTCATCGTCGGCCGGCGGATTGGCCGGAAAGACGGTGACGGAGCTGCAATGCGCTCGCATCAGGTCCGCGTTGGCGAAGTCCTCCCGCGGCGTCTTCGACACCACCACGAGGTCGACGTCGAACGAGAGCCCGATTCGAGTGAGCAGCTCGTGTTCGCGAAGGCGCCCGCCGCTCACGGGCGGATACGGAAGGTGACAGGAAAGAAAGAGCACCCGAGGGCGTCCTGGATGTCGAGCGTCGCCCGGCACGCGTGGCAGGCCCTGAATCATGCCTCCTTGTCCCCTGCTGTCGAACCTCCCAACCGTATCGTCCGGACGGATTGGTCGGCCCGTCACCGAGGGACGACGCCGTGATTGCCGGTCCGGAGACGTCGGGCCGGTCGGGCTTCGGGGTGAACTATCTGCCGGCCTACGCGGGTCTCGCCATGTGGCGTGATTTCCGCCCCGGCGAGATCCGGCCCGACCTCGAGGCCTTGAGATCAGAGGGCGTGGCCGACGTCCGGTGCTTCCTGAGCTGGCCCGATTTCATGCCGACCCCGGATGCCGTCGACGCCGAGATGATGGAACACCTGGCGTCGTTCCTGGAGATCCTGGACGGGCTGGGGCTCCGGGTTCAGGTGACGCTCCTGGTCGGGCACATGAGCGGAACGAACTGGGTACCGCCGTGGATCACCGACCCGTCCGCGATGTACTCCGACCCGGACCTTCGCTCGGCGCAGGCCGTCTACGTGCGCGCCGTGGCGCGGTGCGGACGGCGGTTCGATTCTGTGGAGTCCTACTGCCTGTCGAACGAGTCGACCAGGCTCACGGGACCCGCTGACGACGACGTCGTCGGGGCGTGGGCCGAGGATCTCTGCCGCGCCGTCAAGGAGGAGCATCCCGCAGCCATGGTGGCCCTGGGCGACGGCGCCTGGTACGTGCTGGGCGAGCGCAACGGCTTTCGGCCCACGCACGCCCAGGACGTCATCGGGCCGCACCTGTACCTCGCCGACACCGATCCGGATCGGCTGGTGGCGGGACACGGGTTGGCCGTGGGGCTGGCGGTGGCGCTGGCGGAGGGGAGACCGGTCTGGCTGGAGGAGTTCGGCGCGCCGCACAGCGTCTTCGGCGAAGACCAGATCGCCGAGTTCGCGGAGGGCGTGACGGTGGAAGCTCGCCTGCAGGGCGCCGAGCGGGTGTATTGGTGGTCCGGCATCGACGTCTCGACGGCCGACGCGCTCCCGTACGAGCACCACGCATTCGAGCTGACGTTCGGGGTGCTCCGGGCGGACCGGACCGCCAGGCCGGCGTCGAAGGCGCTCCGCCAGGCGACGGCGGCGGAGTTGCCCGATCTGCCGGAGGCCGGGTTGCTCGTTCCGTCGTATCTCCATGAGGTGTATCCGTTCAGCTTCGACGACCCCGAACTGATCCTGCGGACGCTTCGGACGGCGTACGCCGCCCTTCGACGACTGGGGTTTTGTCCGCGGGTCGTCCTGGAACGAGACCTCGACGCCGCGAATGACGTCCCGGAGCTCCTCGTGGCGCCGTCGGTGCAGAAGCTCCTCGCGCCGACCTGGGAGCGCCTCGAGGCGCGTCCGGGCCGCCTGCTGTTCAGCTATCTGCACGGGTCGTCCTACTTCCACGGAGCGTGGACCCATCGGGCGCGCACGTTCTTCGG
>JBHELE010000235.1:0-4004 GCA_046263235.1 Actinomycetota bacterium | reverse complement strand
CAGTCGGATATCGGGGCCCGGTCTACGGGTTCGCGGTGTACCGACCGGGGCCGGCGGCATTCCCGTTCATCCTGCCCGGAGCGGAAGCCGAGCGATCCGACGTCGACGTCGCCGGCGAGGAGGGAACGGAGGTCGTCGCGGCATTCGGTGGGTCCACGACCGGGCTCGCCTACGCGACGGACGCGAAGGGGCGGCTTCTGGTGTTCTTCTGGCGAACACCAGAAGGAAGGGCGGAGGACTTCGCGGAGATCTTCGAGCACGCCACGGACTCGATCCTGCTCTCGGAAGGGGTCCAGCAGACGCCGGCGTCGCCGCCGCGCGCTACACCGCTCGAGTGATCTTGCCCGCCTTCAGGCACTTGGTGCACACATGCAGCCTCTTCGGGGTGCCGTCGACCAGGGCCCGAACCCGCTGCACGTTCGGGTCCCACCGGCGATTCGATCGCCGATGAGAGTGCGAGACCTTCATCCCGAACCCGGGGGTCTTCCCGCAGATGTCGCACACCGCTGCCATGGCCGGCGATGGTACCAGGCCACCTGGCTCGGTCCGCCCCTCGTCCGCCGATCGTCGGGTGACGCTACGGGGCGGTCGGACCGCCTGGTCGGCGGTCCGGACGCGGGTCCGGAAAGACGCCCCGCCCGAACCGCCGCACGAGATACAGCACCGAGATGCCCGCCAGGAGGATCGCCACGAACGCCATCAGCACGAGGAGGGGCCACTGGTCGAGGAGGTTGTCGCCGGCCGGCGAGGCCGTGGGCGTGGGGGCGGCCAGCGACACGATGGCGATCGGCGCGATCACGTCGCTCCCAGGATCTCGTCGAGCTCGGCACGAAGCCGTTCGGCCGTGACCGGACCGCTGATCACGGCGGCCTCGTTCCCGGCGGCGTCGTACACGACGGTGTTCGGCTGCCCGATCAGCCCGAGGGCATCGCGGATCGCCGCGTCCGGGTCGAACACGCTGGGGTACGGCCAGCCGAACCGGCGGACGAAGGCCCTGGCCGGTCCGAGCCTGTCCTCGATGTCGACACCGATGAACTGGACTCGATCCCCGTAGGCGCGCGCCGTTCGGGCCAGCTCCGGAGCCTCCACGATGCAGGGGCCGCACCACGATGCCCAGATGTTTACGACCACCGGCCTTCCCTGGAGGTCGTCGAGCAGGGAGGCGAACTGCTCCGGGGAGAACGTCGGAAGGGCGACGGGCGTGGACGGGAGGGCGACCGTCGCGGACGCGCCTGACGATGGCGTGCCGTCGCTACCGGACCCGCATGAGCTGAGCGCGACGGTCGCCACGAGAAGCGGGGCGACGGCGACGCGAACCGAGATCACCAGCCGATTGTCCCAACAACTGCGGGAAAGCCGTTCGCGTGGGGGCTCACCGCCGCTGCCGGACCGCGTGGATCGCGATGCTATGATCCGCGGCATTGCCCCTCTACCATCGCTTGTGGTGACCCCGCAGACGGGCATTCTCGACGCGTCGACGATTCGGCGAGCCATGTCGCTGTACGCCGAAGCTCTTCGTCAACACCGTGAGGAGATCAACTCCCTGAACGTCTTCCCGGTACCGGATGGAGATACCGGAACCAACATGGTGTTGACGCAGGAGGCGGTGGAGCGCGAGCTGAGCGCCCCCGACGGCGAGGCCATCACGCTGGCCTCGCTTGGCGACGCGATCTCGCGAGCGTCGCTGAGGGGAGCGCGGGGGAACTCGGGGGTCATCCTGTCGCAAGTCCTTCGGGGACTGTTCGAACGACTGCCCGGCAACGGCGTGGTCACGCCGGCCGATCTCGTCGAGGGAATGCGCCGGGCCTCGGAGGAGGCCGATCGGGCGGTGTCCCGCCCCGTCGACGGCACCATCCTGTCGGTGTTGCGCGACGCTGCCGACGCCGCGGAGGAAGCGGCGGCCACGGCACGGGATCCCGCGGGGCTGCTCGACACGGTCCTGGAGGCCGCCCGCTCGTCGCTTGCCCGCACCCGCGACATCCTTCCGGAACTTCGGTCCGCGGGCGTCGTGGATGCGGGGGCGAAGGGGTTCGTGCTGCTGCTCGACTCGCTGCGAGCGGCGCTTCGAGGTGACGCCCTCTCGGAGCCCGTCGAACCGCTCGGCCCCGTCGGTCGGATGGACGAGGGCGCGAACACAACGGACGTGGGATTTCGCTACGAGGTGCAGTACCTCCTGGAGGCGGACCCGTCCGGCGCGGCCGCGCTGACCGGACCACTGTCCGAGCTCGGCGACTCGCTGGTCGTCGTCGGCGGCAGCGGTCTGTACAACGTGCACGTCCACACGAACGAAGCCGGCAAGGCCATCGAGCTCGCCCTCGACTGGGGGCGGCCGCGCCAGGTCTCCATCGCCGACCTCCGCGACCAGGTGACCCAATGCATCGCCGGTCAGGCCCGGGCGGTCCGCGTGGCCGAACAGGCCTGCGCGCTGGTGGCGATACTGACTGACGGCGACGGTCTGGCCCGCACGTTCCGGTCGCTCGGGGCGGTCGTCGTGTCGGCGCGTTCGGCCGACCGCTCGCCGGCCGATGCGGTGCTGGAGGCGGTGGACGCCGCGCCGGCGTCGTCCGTGGTCGTGCTGCCGACTGACCCGGGCCACGTCGCGGCTGCGGAGAAAGCGGCGGCCGAAGCGTCGAAACAGGTGGAGGTCGTTGCCAACGGGTCCGCCGCGGCCGCCCTGGCCGCCGCCGCCGCCTTCAACCCCGTGGAGCCGCTCAAGGAGAATGCCGCGGCGATGCGCGAGGCTGCCGCCGCGTGCCGGTCCGGCGAGGTCGTTCGGGCCGATCGGGCCGTCGAGTCGCCGGCCGGGACGCTCCCAGCGGGACAGTGGCTCGGCGTCGCCGACGGCACCGTGCTGATCGGTGCCCACGACCCGGAGTCGGTGGCCGGGCGCCTGGCGATCATCCTGGCCGGGCGGGGCGCGGAGATCGTCACGGTCGTGGCGGGGGAGACGGCCTCCGGCGAGGAGCTGGCGGCGGTGGAACGAATCGTGACGCGGGCGCTGCCCGAGGTCCGGGTGGAGACGATCGACGGTGGACAGGCCGCCAGCCGGTACGTGATCGGCGCGGAGTGACCGGCCTTCACCTGAACAGCCCGGTCGAACAGATCGACGGACGAATCGCGAACCGGCGCGTGGGGGTTCGCCGCGCCGGGGCCACCGCGCCGCCCGCGTACCGGGTCCTGGACGACGGCTTGGGAATCCGGACCGTCGGGCAGCTCCTCCGACACTACCCGAGGCGGTACATCGACCGGTCCACGACCGAGCCCATCCGCACCCTTCGCATCGGACAGGACGTCACCGTCATCGCTCGCGTGAAGCGCGTGACGAAACGGCTGACCCGTCGCCGGCAGAGCATGGTCACGGTCACGATCGCCGACGGCACCGGGTATCTCGACCTGCTGTTCTTCAACCAACCATGGGCGGAGCGGCAGTATGGCGAGGGCGTGGAGGTCGCGGTGTCGGGCCGCGTCGCCATGTATCGGGGCAAGCTCCAGCTGCAGAACCAGGAGGTCGAGGTGCTTCGCGGGGACGATGCCGAGACCGTCCACACCGGGCGGATCACCCCGGTCCATCCGGCCACCGAGGGCGTCACCACGCGGACGATTCGCGAGCTGGTCCACGCCGCCCTGCAGCAGCTCCCGGCCATCCCAGACTCGCTGCCGAAAAGCGTCGTCCGGGCGGAGGCCCTGCCGGCGGAGGACCGGGCGCTCCGGGCCATCCATTTTCCGGAGACTCCGGACGACCTATCGGTTGCTCGTCATCGGCTCAAGTTCGACGAGCTGTTCACGCTCGAGCTGGGCGTGGCATTTCGGAAGCGTCGCGTCGAGGCCACCCAGGAGGGAGTGGTGCATATCGTTGACGACGCCCTGGGCGACGCCCTCCTGGAAGCGCTGCCGTTCGAGCTCACCGCGGCGCAGCGGCGAGCGATGAAGGAGATCGCCGAGGACATGGCGGCTCCCCGGCCCATGCACCGGCTCCTGCAAGGCGACGTCGGTTCGGGAAAGAC
>JBHELE010000234.1:0-12754 GCA_046263235.1 Actinomycetota bacterium | reverse complement strand
CACGACGAGGATGGTGTTGTCGCCGGCGATCGTCCCCAGGATCCCCTCGAGGCCGGCCTGATCCAGCGCCTCGGCCACCGCACCGGCGGCCCCGGCCGGCGTCGAGATCACCACGAGGTTCCCCGACGCTTCGACCCTCATGACGAACTCGGCGAACAGGGCCCGCAGGCGGGCCCGCGCTCCCGCGGCCGACGTCTCCGTGGGAAGGGCGTACCGGAAGTGACCATCCGGATCGCGCACTCGGACCAGGCCGAGCTCCTCGAGATCGCGGCTGATCGTCGACTGCGTCGCGGCGTGCCCCAGCCGCTCGAGCTGGGACCGGATCTCCTCCTGCGTCGACAGCGGCTCGCGGCGAACGAGCTCGAGCAGCGCCTGCTGTCGCTGGCGTTTCACGATGCTTCCCTGGCGGACGCGTGGACGGCCTCGCGGGCGGCGACCGGGAACGCCGCCACCAGCTTCGCCACGTCTTCGGCGCCGACCGAGAGCGGCGGAGCGAGGCGGACAACCCTCGGGCCCGCTTCCGTGGCCAGGAACCCGTGCGCCATGAGCGATCGAACGACCGATGAAGCCCGGTCGTCTTCGAACTCAACCCCGACCAGGAGGCCCATTCCGCGCACGGCGGTCGATCCCACCGCCCCGCATTCCGCCAGGCCCTCGATCAGCTCCTTGCCACGAAGCACGCAGTTGTCCAGGAGGCCTTCGGACTCGATCGTGTCCAGGACCCCCAGCGCGGCCGCGCACGGGATGGGACCGCCGCCAAAGGTCGAGGCGTGCTCCCCCGGTCCGAACGCCAGGTCCTCCCGAGCGACGCACGCGCCGATGGGCAGCCCGCCCCCGAGGCCCTTCGCCAGCGTGAACGCGTCGGGCCGCACCCCGAGCCGTTGGAACGCGAACCAGGAGCCACAGCGACCGATCCCGGTCTGGACCTCGTCTATCACCAGCAGCGCTCCGCGTTCGTCACACAGGGCCCGGGCGAACGCGAGGTACTCCCGGTCCAGGGGAAGGATGCCCCCCTCGCCCAGCACCGGCTCCACGAGGACCGCGGCGGTCTGAGGGCCGACCGCGGCGTCCAGCGCTTCGACGTCGCCGGGGGGGACGTGCGCGAAGCCCTCGGGCAGTGGGGCGAAGGGGGCATGCTTGGCCGGCTGGCCGGTGGCGGCCAGCGTGGCGAAGGTCCGGCCGTGGAACGAGCCGTCCAGGGCGACGACCTCGAGGCGGCCGTGAGCGCGGCCGTACCGCCGGACGATCTTGAGGGCGGCTTCGTTCGCCTCGGCGCCGGAATTGGCCAGGAAGACCTGCCCGAACTCGGCGAGCTCGGTCAGCCGCGTGGCCAGCCGCTCCTGGGGCTCGGTGGCGAACAGGTTCGAGACATGGGTGAGGGTCGACGCCTGCTCGGTCACGGCCCGCACCCACGCCGGGTGCGAATGCCCCAGTGGCATGGCGGCGATCCCCCCGGCGAAATCCAGATAGACGTTCCCGCGGTCGTCCCACACCCGCGTTCCGTGGCCGCGCACCAGCGTGACCGCGTACCGCACGTACGTCGGCATGAGCGCGGACCCGGACCGCTCAACCGCGGTCATGGTGCCCGCTCGACGTTGTGGGTGAGCATGGTCCCGAAGCCCTCGGGGGTGAACAGCTCCAGGATCAGGGCGTGCTCGACGCGGCCGTCGATGACGTGGACCCGGCGGACTCCCGCCTCCATCGCCGTCATCGCGCTCTCGAGCTTCGGGATCATCCCGCCGTCGGCGACGCCGCCGCTCACCAGGGCCTGACACGCTGACAGGCCGAGCTCGGAGATGAGCTCGCGGTCGGGACCGAGCAGGCCGGGGACGTCGCTCAGGTACACGAGCTTTCGGGCCCGGCAGGCCGAGGCCACGGCGCCCGCCACGAGGTCCGCGTTCACGTTGAACGACTGGCCAGCCGCGTCGACCCCGATCGAGGCGATCACGGGCACCGAACGCTCCATGAGGTGCCGGAGGAGATCGACGTTCACCGATTCGACGTCCCCCACCAACCCGAGATCCGGGTGGCGCGGGCGGACGCGAAGGAGACCTCCGTCGTGCCCGGAGAGGCCGACCGCTTGCGTGCCATGGCGAACCAGCAGCGAGACCAGGTCCTGGTTCACCAACCCGACCAGAACCATCCGGGCCACTTGCAGGGTGTCGGCGTCCGTGACGCGGTGTCCGTTGAAGAACGTCGGTTCGATCCCCAAGCGCCTCGACATGGCCGTGACCTGCGGACCGCCTCCGTGGACCACGACAGGGCGGATCCCGACCAGTCGCAGCAACGCGATGTCCCGTGCGAACGATTCGGCCAGAGCGGGATCCTCCATGGCGGCCCCGCCGACCTTCACCACGACGATCGTCCCGGCGTGCTCCTCGATGAATGGCAAGGCCTCCAGCAGGACACGGGCCTTGGCCCGGGTGCGCTGCCGGACCTCCGGTGGCGCGGCGATGGCGCTCACGTCGTGTACTCGCCGTTGATCCGGACGTACTCGTACCCCAGGTCGCATCCGAAGGCGGTCGCCGATTCGGTCCCCGAACCGAGCGAGATTCGAATCACGACCTCCCGCTCCTTCATCGCGTCGGCGCAGGCGACCGGATCGAACGAAGGCGGGATGCGACCGGCGTCGATCACCGGCACCCCGGCCAGCGTGGCGTCGACGCGGTCCGGACGAAGGTGGATTCCGCTCGCGCCCAGAGCCTGCAGGATCCGGCCGGGGTTGGGATCCCGCCCGAACAGCGCGGTCTTGACGAGCATCGACCCCGCCACGGCCCTGCCGGCGGTCCGGGCATCGGCGGCCCGCTCGGCACCGTCGACCTGGACGACCAACGTGGTCGTGGCGCCCTCGGCGTCGTCCACGACCTGCAGGGCGAGGTCCCGGCACACCCGTGCCACCGCCTTCGACAGCTCGCGCCCGTCGGGCTTGACGCCGGAGGACCCGTTCGCCAGGAGCAGGACCGTGTCGTTGGTGCTGGCGCAGTTGTCGACCGTGACGGAGTTCCACACCGGCCCCGCCCCGAGCTGCAGCGCCTGGTCGACGGCGGCCGGGTCTGCCTCTGCGTCGGTGGTGAGGAAGACCAGGAGCGTCGCCAGGTCCGGCCCGATCATCCCGGCTCCCTTGGCGCACCCGCCGACGACGAAACCTCCACCGTCGGCCACGGCCTCCTTCGGCCTGGTGTCGGTCGTGAGGATCGCCCGCGCGAATGCCCCGCCGCCGCTCGGGTCCAGCGCCGCGGCGGATCGGTACGCCCCGTCAACCGCCTCGGGGACGGGGATGCGCGGGCCGATCACGCCGGTGGAACAGGCGAGGACGGCGCCGGCGTCGATACCCAGCGCCGTCGCGGCCGCGCCGGTCACCGTCTCGGCGTCGGCCAACCCGCCGGGTCCGGTGCCCGCGTTCGCCTGGCCGCTGTTGGCGATCACGGCCCGGGCGGTGTGACCGGCCAGGCGTCGCTTCGACACGACCACCGGCGCGGCGGCGAACGCGTTCGTGGTGAACAGCCCGCCGGCGGTGGCCGGGCGTTCGGACACCAGGAGGCCGAGATCCGGGCGCCCGCTCGCCTTCAGCCCGGCCGCAACGCCGGACGCCAGGAACCCCTTCGGCGCCGTGACGCTCATGGGTACACACCGACCGTGGACAGGCCGGTCGTTTCCGGCCACCCCATCATCGCGTTGAGGTTCTGCACGGCCTGCCCGGCGGCGCCCTTGCCCAGGTTGTCGACGGCGCCGACCACGACCGCGGTTTGGGTGTGCGTGTCGAATCCGACGCCGACCTCGCACACGTTGGAGCCGGTGAGGCGCTTCGGGTCCGGGACCGAGCCGACGGGGACGACGCGCACGAACGGCTCGCCCTCGTATGCGCGCGCCAGTGCCTCGTTGAGGTCGCCGGGGCCGATGCCAGGTGCGGCGGTGGCGTACGCCGTGGTCACGATCCCGCGCACCGACGGAACGAGATGGGGGACGAACGTGATCGAAACGTCGCCGGCACCACCGCGGGTGAGCGCGGCCTCCATCTCGGGACCGTGCTGGTGCTTACCGATCCGATAGGGCTGGACGCTCCCGTCGAGCGAGGCGAAGTGGGATTGGGCGGTCGGCTTCTTCCCGGCTCCGGAGATCCCAGACTTGCCGTCGACGATGATCGGGGCTGGCGCCACCAGACCGCCCGTCAGAAGCGGCGCCAGCCCCAGGATCACGGGTGTGGGGTAGCAGCCCGGGTTGGCCACCAGGGCCGCTCCGGCGATGTCGTTCCGCCTGAGCTCGGTGAGGCCGTACGCGGCTTTCTCGAGCCAGGCCGGCGCCGGATGCTCGAACCCGTACCAGCGAGGGTACTCGTCGGCGGAGAGCCGAAAGTCACCGGACAGGTCGATCACCCGTGATCCCGCTTCGAGGGACGCGGGGACCAATTGGGCGGCCATGCCCGGGGGGAGGGCGCAGAGGATGAATGGCGTGGCACCTGGCTCGAAGGACTCAATCCGCTGAAGGGTGTCGTCGGTGATCGGCGCGAGATACGGGAAGACCTCCCCAACCGTGTGTCCCGCCGAGTCGTGCGCGCCGAGAAAGGCAACGCGCACGAAGGGATGTCCGATCAGCAGACGCAACAGTTCGGCTCCGGCATAGCCGGAAGCTCCGAGCACGGCGACATCCACGAGCGGGGCAGACATGAAGCGCAAGAGTATGCACGTTGATGCGTAAGTATGCAACCGGCCTCGAAGCCGCCTCGCTTACCTGCCTAATGAGCGAGGCTGTCGAGTCTCTAGACCCCCGGCGGTCGAGACACCGGTTCCGATGGGTGAGGCCATGGATACCTCGCCACGGCCCGCCATTCCCGGTTGTTGATGTGCTGCCACGACCAGAACGACGCACCGAGGGCGTCCTTCCGCCGGCCCAGATCCAGGAAGGCGAGGATCTCGTCCGCGCTGGGCGGCTTCGTTCGGCCACCTTCGGGGCCCATGTTGTATGCCTGTCCGATGAGGTGGACGGGCCGGAGCGGAGCGAGGCGGTCCAACGCCTCCCTCGCCAGGTCGCGGGGATCGGAGCACCCCCAGTACACCATCGGGGCGAAGGCGTCGACGTAGCGGGCGATCGTTCGGTACGGATATCCGCCGAACCAGTTCACGTCGGCAGGGCGGTAGACGGTCGCGATGATCGGGAGATCTCCGGCCGCCCGCCGGACGGCCGACAGGTACACGGCGACGCGGCGCTTGCTGAGCGCGACCCCCTCGGTCGACTTCTCGATGTCGGCGCTGAATCCGTCGATTCGTTCGCCCTCGGGACCTCGCCATGCCAGCGCCTGGGACGTCCACCGGGCATCCCCCACGGGGTCATACAGATACGGGAAGCCCCATCCGATCACCGCCAGACCGGCCGCGTGCGCCCGCCCCACCAGGGCGTCCAGCACCGGCCCGCCGTAGAACCGGTCGCGCGAGCTCCCCACCCGGATCCACAGCTGCTGGAGGCCCGCGTCGACCGCCTTCCGCACCACGGCGTCGGCGTCGCCTCCTTCGGTCTGGTCGAACTGCCAGATCCACATGCCCTTCCCGACGGCGGGCGCGGCGCTCGAACGCCACGGACGCGGTTTCTCCATCGGCGGGAGCTTCGATTCCGGCACGAGATGTGCCGGGTGCCAGGGCGGCGGTCCTGGCGGGCCCGGCGGGCGCTCCGGAGGCGGACACCCCGCGAGCTCCAGCGGGCCTCGCGGGATCCGCGGGGCCGACTTCGGCTGATGGGGTTCGGGGCTCGGAGGCAGGGAGGATGGCTGGGCGGCGGTGGGGATACGTGCGCCGGTCTTGAGGACGTGCTTCGGCCGCCCCTCGTCGCTCGCCGCGATCGCCATCGCCACGCCGCCAACGACGAGCAGGAACACCACGATCGAGACCACGACGCGCCGCATCAGGGTTCGATTGTCTCAGCCCGCAGCCGACACGAACGCCCGTGATCGGGCTACGGCACGATCTTCGAGATCGGGAGCTCCAGGATGTCGGTGGCGCCGTGGGCCTTGAGCGACGGGATCAGCCGGTTGACCGCGACCTTCTCGACCACGGTCTCCACCGCATAGTTCCCCTCCTCGGCCAGCGGTGAGACGGTGGGCGCTTTCATCGACGGCAGGACCTCCAGCAGCTCCTTGAGACGTTCCTCGGACACGTTCAGCTTGATCAGCACCCTGCCCTGGGCGTGGAGCGCGCCGAGCAGCAACGTGGCCACGTCATCCATCGATCGGCGCTTGTCAGGGTCAGCGGCGGCGTCGCGGCTCGCGATCAGCAGCACCTCGGACTCCAGCAGGGTCTCGACGATCTTCATGCCGTGCGCCCGAAGCGTGCTCCCGGTCTCGGCGACGTCGACGATGGCGTCGACGATCTCCGGCACCTTCGCCTCGGTGGCGCCGTAGGAGGGGAACACCTTCACCGGAATGCCGAGCCCGTCGAAGTGTGCAGCGGTCAGGTTCGGGTACTCCGTGGAGATGCGCGAACCCGGCGCAAGGTCGGCGGCGCGTTGGGCCGGGTCGTCGACGGCGACGGCCAGCACGATCCGGACGCGTCCGAGCCCACCTTTCGCGTAGTCGAGCGAGTCCAGGGTCTCGACGTCCGCGCCGGTTTCGATCACCCAGTCGCGTCCCGTGACGCCCAGGTCGAAGAACCCCTCCTCAACGTACCGCGGGATCTCCTGGGGACGAAGCAAGGACACGCGCTCGATGCGTTCGTCCTCGATCCGGCCGTGGTAGTCGCGGGACGAGCTGCGACGCACCCGAAGGTCGGCCGCCTCCAGCAGCCGGAGCGTCTGTTCCTCCAGAGATCCCTTCGGAATGACCAGCTTCAGCATCAGGTTGCCTCCAGGGTTCGAAAGAAGCACGACCGGTGTCCGGTGTGGCACGCCGGCCCGTCGGCATGCACGAGGATGAGGAGCGTGTCGCCGTCGCAGTCCGCGCGGATCTCACGGACGTGCTGGATGTTGCCGGACGTCTCCCCCTTGGCCCACAGATCGCCGCGCGACCGGCTCCAGAACCACGTTCTCCCGTCCGCCAGGGTCCGGTCGATCGACTCGCGATTGGTCCACGCGACCATGAGGACCTCACCGCTGTCGGCATCCTGGACGACGGCGGGAACGAGGCCGCGATCATCGAATCGCAGGCCGTCCGGCGACAGCGGGCCCGACGGGCGCTCGACCGCGCTCACGGCGCCCTCATCGGGATCCCCAGACCGGCCAGGTAGGACTTCACCTCACCGATTCCCAGCTCGTCGAAGTGGAACCGGGAAGCGGCCAGCACGGCGTCGGCCCTGCCCTCCGTGAGCGCATCGGCGAAGTGCCGCGGCTCGCCCGCGCCGCCCGACGCGATCACCGGCACCGGCACGGCGTCGCTGACGGCGCGAAGGAGGTCCACGTCGTACCCCAGACCCGTCCCGTCGCGGTCGATCGACGTGAGCAGGACCTCCCCTGCCCCGGCCTTCTCGGTCGCCTCGACGGCCCACTCCACCGCGTCCCGGCCCGTGGGCGCGCGCCCCGCCTCGACGAACACCTCCCAGTGGCCGTCGACGCGCTTGGCGTCGACGGCCACGATCACGCTGGGGTGAAAGACGTCCGAGCATCTGGCCAGCAGCGCGGGGTCGCGAACGGCCGCCGTGTTCAGCGACACCTTGTCCGCGCCGGCGTGAAGCAGCGTCCGAACGTCCTCCTCGCTGCGCACGCCGCCCCCGACCGTCAGGGGAATGAACACGCGCTCGGCCGTCGCCGAGATCACCTCGAGCGTGGCTGAGCGGCCTTCGGTCGTGGCCGTGATGTCGAGGAAGACCAGCTCGTCGGCTCCGTCCACCTCGTAGCGCGCGGCAAGCTCCGCGGGGTCGCCCGCGTCGCGCAGGTCGACGAACCGGGTTCCCTTCACCACCCGGCCGGCGTCGACGTCGAGACACGGGATGAGCCGCTTGGCAAGGGTCATCCCGCCACCGCCTCGAGCGCGTCGTGAAGCCGGAGCCTGCCCTCGTACAGGGCCGTTCCAACGACCGCGGCCTCGACGCCGAGGTCCGACAGGGCCCTGAGGTCTGCGGTCGACGTGACGCCGCCGCTGGCGATCACGGGGCGGTCGGTCAGGGCGAGGACCCGTCGGTACAGGTCGAGATCCGGTCCGCGCAGTCGTCCGTCGGCCGCGATGGCCGTGACGAGGTATCGCCGGCAGCCGGATCGGTCGAGGTGGCGGATGAGCGCCTCGACCGCTGGTCCCTGCTCCTTCCACCCGTGCGTCATGGCGTGGCCGTGACGCACGTCGACCGCCACGACGACGCGATCGCCGAACCGGTCGATGGTCCGCTCGATGGCGGGCGGGTCCGTGGCCCCGGTCCCGACCACCGCACGAGCCGCCCCCGCGTGAAGGGTTGCCTCGATCGCGTGGTCGGTCCGTAGACCACCACCGACCTGTACGGGGACAGAGACTTCGGAGGCGATGCGCTTGATCGTGTCGGCGTCGGATCCCGTACTCAATGCGGCGTCGATGTCGACTACATGAATGAGTTGCGCCCCCTCCTGCTCGAATCGCGCAGCCGTCGTCACCGGATCATCGCTGTAGATCGTTTGCCGTGCCGGATCGCCTTCGACCAGCCGGACAACCTTGCCCCCACGAAGGTCGATGGCCGGGATGACCATCATGCCGCCACCTCCTTCACCTGGCGGACGAACCACTCGTAGATCGCCAGGCCCGATTGCCCCGATTTCTCGGGGTGGAACTGGGTGGCGAGGACGGACCCGGCGGCCACGGCCGCGGCAAACGGGCGCCCGTGCTCCGCGGTCCCGACGGTTGCGGGGTTGTCGGCCGGCACGGCGAAGGAGTGCCCGAAGTAGAAATGGTTCCCGGACGGGACCCTGTCCGCCACCGGGTGGGGCCGGGTCCATCCGACCTCGTTCCATCCCATGTGTGGAACCTTGACCGACGAGGGCAACCGCTCCACCCTGCCGGGGATAACCCCCAGACCTGCTTCGTCCGCCTCGTCGCTGCCGTCGAACAGGATCTGCAGACCCAGACAGACCCCCAGCACCGGCCGGCCGGCGGCCGCGGCCTGCATGATCACCGGCTCGAATCCCCGTTCCCGAACGTTCCGCATGCAGGCCCCGAACGCGCCGACGCCGGGCAGCACCAGCGCGTCGGCGTCCATCGCGGTGGCGGCGTCTGCCGTGACCACGGCGCGCCCTCCCACTCGCTCGATGGCCCTGGCCACGGATCGGAGGTTCCCGAGCCCGTAGTCCAGGACGGCGATCTCTCTCACAGGATTCCTTTCGTCGAGGGCGGCCCGTCTCCCCCACCGACTCGACAGGCGTCGCCCAGCGCCCGGGCCAGCGCCTTGAACTCCGCCTCGACCACGTGATGCGGGCTTCGTCCGGCGATGAGCCTGGCGTGCAGCGTGATTCCGGCCGCGGTGGCGAAGGCTCGAACGAAGTCCTCGGTCAGCCCCGTGTCGTACGTCCCGATGACCTCTGCCGGGGCCGGGACGTCGTGCACCACGAACGGCCGTCCCGACACGTCCAGGGCCACCTCGACCAGCGACTCGTCCAGCGGCACCGCGACCGACCCGAACCGCCGGATCCCCGCCTTGTCCCCGAGAGCCTCCGCCAGGGCCTGCCCCAAGGCCAGTCCGACGTCCTCGACCGTGTGATGGGCATCGACCTCCAGATCCCCCTTCGCCGTGACGTCCAGGTCGAACCCGGCGTGCGTCCCGAGCTGCTGGAGCATGTGGTCGAAGAACGGGATGCCGGTGTCCGCGGTGGCACGGCCGGTTCCATCGATGGCCAGGCGAACCTCGACGGCCGTTTCCTTCGTCGTGCGGCCGACCTGGCCCACACGTTCACTCATCGCAGCACCTCCGCCAGGGCCTCGAGGAACGCGGTCACCTCCGCGGGTGTCCCGGCCGTCACGCGCAGGCACCCGTCGACCACGTCGGAGAGGTCGCGGATCAACACGCCTCGATCGAGCAGTCCCTGCCAGACCTCCCTGGCCGGGCCGGGCGGGCGGAACAGCACGAAGTTCGCGTCCGACGGAAACACCTCGACCCGATCGAGACGACGAAGCGTTCGCACGAGCCGGTCCCGCTCCGTTCGAACCGAGTCCAGGATCCCCAGGGCGTCGTCCGCGTGCTCGAGCGCGGTGAGCCCTGCGGCCTGCGTGAGCGCCGAAACGTGGTACGGGAGCCGGACCCGTCGCAGATCCTCGACCACGTCCGGCGAGGCGACGCAGTACCCGATCCTGGCGCCGGCCAGCGCGAACGCCTTCGAGAACGTTCGGACCACGGCCACGTTCGGTCGCGAGCGGACCAGGTCGATCGCCGACGTTCCACCGAACTCGATGTACGCCTCGTCCACGATCACGAGCGCGTCGCTGTCGGCGGCGATCTTCTCGGTGACCTCGACCGGTCGTGCTCCGCCGGTGGGGTTGTTCGGGGAGCACACGAACACGACGTCGGGGGCGGCCCGTCGCGCCTCCGCCACGTGATCGGGATCGATGTCGAACGGGGGGCGAAACCGGATGGACGCCACGTTCGTGTGGCCGATCCAGGACAGGCGGCGGTGGAGCGCGTAGGTCGGCTCGAACACGACCGCCGTCCGCCCCGGTCCTCCGTAGGCGAGCATCAGCTGGTGGATGACCTCGTTGGACCCGTTCGCCACCCAGACCTCGTCTGGGTGGTGGCCCAGTCGGGCCGCCAGCCGCTCCCGCAATGCCTGGGCCTGGTTGTCGGGGTAGCGGTGCAGCGGCATCGAACGGACCCGCGCGGCGAGAGTGTCGGCAAAGCCCTCCGGCAACGGGTACGGGCACTCGTTCGTGTTCAACCGAATGGCCGCATCCGGTTGTGGGGACCGGTACGCCTCCACCCGCCGCAGCCCCTCGCGGGGGCGAGTCATCGTGCACCCCCTCGGTAGCCCCTTCTGACCTCCACCGCGCGGGCGTGGGCCACCAGCCGCTCGGCGCGAGCGATGGACGCGACGTCGCCGCCCAGCCGGGCGGCTGCGTCCGCCGCGATCTCGACCACCGCGCTCACCTTCACGAAGTTCGTGACCCGAAGGCCGGAGGCGAACCGGGCCGTCCCCATCGTCGGCAGGACGTGGTTCGACCCGACGCCGTAGTCGCCGAACGGAACCGCGGACCACGGACCGACGAAGATGGCCCCGGCGTTTCGAACGAGCGGGAGGAACTCACGCGGCTTCGCCAGGAGCAGCTCCAGGTGCTCCGGCGCCAGGTCGTTCACGGCCTCCGCGGCCTGCTCGAGGTCCGCCGCCACGACGAAGCGAGTCTGCGGCAGCGCTTCGGGCAACGACGAGATCAGATCGGCGTCGGTGGTCACGACGGTGGCCGCGGCGAGGGGATCGTGCTCGGCCTGGGCAGCGAGGTCCGCCTCGATCAGCGACGGCTCGGCGGTCCGGTCCGCCACGATGACGAGCTCGGTGGGTCCGGCCAGGCCATCGATCCCGACGTCGCCGGCGACCGCTCGCTTCGCCGCCGTGACGTACACATTCCCGGGTCCGACGATCGTGTCGACGGCCGGGACGGACTCCGTCCCGTACGCCAGCGTCGCGATGGCCTGAGCGCCACCGACCTTGATGATCCTGTCCGCTCCGGCCCGGTCGGCCGTGTGGAGCACCTCGGGAGGCAGCGAGCCGTCCTCACGGGGCGGCGTGGTCACCACGATCTCGCCGACCCCGGCCACGGCCGCGGGCACGACGGTCATGGCAACGGTCGACGGATACGCCGCCCGGCCGCCGGGGACGTAACATCCGGCCCGGCCGACCGGCCGGACGATCTCGCCGAAGCGAACGCCGTCCCGATCCTCCGACCACTCGTTCGGGAGCTGCCTTTCGTGCAGCCGGCGAAGCCGCTCAATCATTCCGTCTATGGCCGCTCGGACGTCCGGCTCGACCGCCTCGCCGGCGGCGGCAAGCTCCTCCGGCCCGGCCTCGAGACCGGCGGCAGACAGGTCGGCGCCGTCGAACCGCCGAGTGAGCTCGATCAGGGCCTGGTCGCCCCTGGCCCGGCCGTCGGCGACGATCGCCCGCACCGCGGCGTCGACGCCGTCGTCGAGCAGCGCCCTGCGGGGCCGCCCGGCGCGGCTGCCGGTGCGCAGGTCGATCACGCGGGCCGCGATGTCTGACGTTTCGATGTCCAGCTACCTCCAGGGTCGGCTAGCGACGGCGATCACCGCACGACGGTGTCGTGGAGTCGGTGGCTCGAAGGGGTCCGCGAAGGAGTTCGCTCAGCCGGTGGGCCGGACGGCGAACGGGACGCCCCCGAGCCATGCATGCCCGAGATGATGTCGCGCGGTCCGCGTGGTTCGTCCGTCCATGAGCCGTGCATTGTACGCCGGGAGAACCGCCTCTCGGCAACCCGTCGATCGCGGCGGCATCGGCTTCGGTTGCCGCGGACGTTCGAACGGCCGTACCATCCGCCCTCACAAACCGAATACGACGCCGGGCCGAACGACGGGCCCGGGCGACCTCATCCAGAGAGGCGGAGGGACAGGCCCCGTGATGCCTCGGCAACCCTGGAGGGCAGGGTGCCAAGTCCGACCTCGAAGGCGGTGAGCGGGGTGGCACGCGAGCGCAGCCAGCGGACGGTGCGACCCCCGCCCTCCGATTCGGGGGAAGATGAGGGAACTGGAGCTCGAGGCTCGCTGCGGCGAGCCTCTTCTCGTTTCCTCCTCCCCTCTGGTCGAGACGGAAGGGGCGTGGCGTGACCACATACCTCACGGGACTGGTGTGCCGGGAATGCGGCGGAGCGTTCGACGCC
>JBHELE010000233.1:0-3388 GCA_046263235.1 Actinomycetota bacterium | reverse complement strand
CTCATCGGCAACGGCCTGCTCACCAGCGAGCCTCCGTTCCACCGCAGGCAGCGGCGCATGGTGCAGCCGGGGCTTCACCATAGGCGGATCGCCGCTCACGCCGACTGGATGGCCGTGGCCGCGGATCGCGCCCAGAGACGCTGGAGCGAGGACGTCGTCCTCGACCTGCACCGGGAGATGATCAACGCCACCCTCACCGTGGTGGCGAAGAGCCTCTTCGACGCGGACATCGAGTCGACCGAGCCGACCGGATTCGAGGAGGACGTCGCCGCCGCCCTTCGCAGGTTCGATCGCCTCACCGGTGCGGACGCCCGGGTCACCCAGGCCGAGCGACACCCGACCGGAGATGCCCTCGAGGAAGCGAAGGACCACTTCAACCAAGTCTTCTACGCCGAGCTGGAGGAGCGCCGGAGGGCCGGAGAGGACCGCGGAGACCTGCTCAGCATGATGCTGGCCGCTCGCGACGAGGAGGGCCGGGCGATGACCGACCTGCAGCTCCGCGACGAGGTGGCCACATTGTTCGTCGCAGGCCACGAGACCACGGCCACCGCCCTCACGTGGGCCTGGTATCTGCTGTCGATCAATCCGGAGGCCGAGGCCGGGCTGCACGAAGAGGTGGATCGAGTCCTGGGCGACCGTCTCCCCACGTTCGATGACCTGTCGTCCCTCGTCTACACGCGAAGGGTCCTGGCGGAGACCATCCGCCTCTATCCGCCGGTGTGGTCGATCAGCCGGGTGGTGCTCGAGGAGCACGAGATGGCGGGCTACACCATCCCCGCCGGGGCCCTCGTCGTCGTGAGCCCGTACCTGATCCACCGCGATCCCCGGTGGTACCTGGAGCCCGAACGGTTCGACCCCGGACGATGGACCGACGAGGAGCAGGAGAAGCGGCCGAAGTTCTCCTATTTCCCGTTCGGGGCGGGGCCACGGGTGTGCGTGGGCGAGAGCTTCGCGTGGATGGAGGCCACGATGGTCCTCTCCACCATGGCCCGGCGGTGGCAGATGCGGCTCGTGGAAGGCCATTCCGCCGTCCTGGACCCGAAGATCACCATCCGGCGACTCGCGGAAGACCAGGCATTCGGTGTGCGCATGCACCTCCGGCGGAGGCGGCCGTGACCTCGCGAATTGGCCGGCTGCCACCAGCGGTCGGCGCGCTGGCCGCCGGCGCGGTCCTGGCCGTCGTGCTCCTGGTTCCGGCTCCCGCCGGGGCGGCGTTCCCCGGGCGAAACGGTCTGATCGCCTGGACCCACCCCACCAGCCTCACCACGGATGCCGAGATCTTCGTCATGACGCCGAACGGCCGCAGGATCCGGCAGCTCTCGCACAACGAGCAGAACGACTTCTTCCCGGCCTGGTCCGCGGACGGCCGGTGGGTGGCCTTCGAGTCCGCCAGCGCCACGGACGTGGACGTGTGGGTGATGAACCTGGCCGGGACCGTGAGCCAGAACATCTCCCAGATGCCGGGGGTGGCGGACCGCGGCCCCGCGTGGTCGCCAGACGGGGAGCGGATCGCGTTCTGGCGCCAGCACTTCGACGGCACCAGCGGCATCTGGAGGATGAACGCGGACGGGTCGAACCAGGTCCGGCTGACGGCCGACGCCAACATCGACTCCTATCCGGCGTGGTCTCCGGACGGGCGATGGATCGCCTTCGTCAGCGAGCGCGACGGCAACCCGGAGCTCTACGTGATGCCGCCGGAGGGCTCGCCCGAGATCCGGTTGACCCGCACCCCGATGGTGGCGGAAGGGAACCCGAACTGGTCGCCGGACGGCCGGAAGCTGGCCTTCGACGCGTGCTACGCCGCGTCGTTCCCGTGCCCGGGGACGGCCCCGAACTACGAGATCTTCACGGTGAACGTGAACGGGACCGGGTTGCGCCGGCTGACCAACGAGCCGGGGATCGATTTCAATCCGGCGTGGTCGCCGGACGGGACCGAGATCGTGTTCCGAAGCGATCGCACCGGGTTCACCCACATCTGGAAGATGGATGCGGATGGGACGGACGAGACCCAGTTGACGACCGTGGACTTCACCGGCGGCGTCGACCCGGACTGGCAGCCGATCCCGTAGGGTCACCGTCGATGCGGCGGGCGTTGGTGGCCGGGGCGCTCGCCGCGGTGGTGGCCGCGGTCGGATTCGGGCCCGCCTCGAGCAGTGCCGAGCCCGGTTCCCCTGACGATCGATTCGTTCGCCGGTTCGCCGGTGAAGGAATCGTTCGCGTGGACGAACGAGGCACCGCGACCCGCGGCGCCGGTGCCGGCGAGGCCCCTGCGGCGCGTTCGTCCGCCGGCGGCGATCCGGACCTCGAGCCGGGCTTCCCGGTCACCACCTACGCGCGGGGCGGGACCTACCACGCCGGTCCGGCCATCAACGTGCTCGTCACGAACATCGACTCCGATTCGTCGCTGGAGATGTGCGCCACGGCGCTGTCGGTGGGCCCCATGTACTGCTGGCAGCACACCGGCGCCGTGGTCCCCGGCTGGGGCCAGGCCCAGGCCGCGGTCGGGGCGGGGTACGCCGGGCTGGGGTTCCCCGTCTCATCGAACCGTGCCGGTCTCGTGATCGGGCACTTCGGCGACCTGATCGCGGCCCGCTCTCCGTCGGGGAACCCGCTCCCGGGATGGCCCATCGACAGCTCCAACTTCGTGACCTCGCCTCCGACCCTGGCGCGGTTCGGCGGCGGCCAGCCGGTCGCCCTGATCGGCGAGGAGGACTGGGCCCTGCACTCGTACCGGCGCGACGCGACGATCCCGACCGGTTGGCCGTCCGCGGCGAATGTCGGCGGGCAGGAGCGCCACACGCCGGGCACGGCGAACGTGGACGGCACCCGCTCGGTCGAGATCTTCACGGCCTCCGGATGGACCTCACCGGGCGTCTATCTGTTCGGGCTGCGCGCGGACGGGACCACGCTGCCCGGTTATCCGGTGCTGTTCCAGGGTGAGGTGGACACGTACCCTGCGATCGGCGACGTGGACGCCGACGGCGCCCTGGAGGTGGTGGTCGTGGGCACCGACCCGACCAACCCGCTCCGGTCGGCGCTGATCGTGTTCACCGCTGCGACGGGCCAGGTCGAGGGGATCCGGGTGCTCTCGGGACAGGTCCCGTACGGGACCGCCCCCGCCCTGGCCGACCTGGACCAGCAGTGCTCCGGCCTGGTCGAGATCGTGGTCCAGACGGAGAACAGCATCGACGTGGTGCGATGGAACGGATCGTCGTTCACCAACTACCCGGGGTGGCCGCGGACGTGGGGCGTGGGCCGTTGGATCGGGGACTCGTCGCCGGTGGTCGGCGATGTGGACGGCGACGGCCTGCCCGACATCGTGTTCACCGGACAGGTCGCGGGCAACTCCGTCGATGGGTTCGTGTACGCGTACTCGCGGGCGGGGCTG
>JBHELE010000232.1:0-3698 GCA_046263235.1 Actinomycetota bacterium | reverse complement strand
CCCACGACAGCGGAAGGCTGGGGGACGCCTCCACCTCGAGGTCGGTCCGCTCGCCTCTCAGGAGGCGGTGGTAGCCGGCGCAGGCGATCATCGCGGCGTTGTCGGTGCACAACTCGGGCGGTGGGATCAGCACCTCCAGGTCGTGCTGGGCGGCGCGTTCGGCCATCAGCTCCCGTAGCCGGGAGTTGGCCACCACTCCGCCGCCGAGGAGGACCTTTCGGACTCCCTTGTCCACGGCGGCGGCGCTCGTCTTGTCCACCTCGACCTCCACAACGGCCTCCTGGAACGACGCCGCGATGTCCTCCACTCGCGGGTTCCTCCCGGCGGCGCGTTCGCCCTTAACGTGCCGCACCACGGCGGTCTTCAGCCCCGAGAGGGAGAAGTCGTACGAGCCCGACTCCGCCAGCGCCCGGGGAAAGCGCACGGCGTCGCGATCGCCCTGGCGGGCCAGCGCGTCCAGCACGGGCCCGCCCGGAAACCCCAGGCCGAGGAACCGGGCGATCTTGTCGAAGGCCTCGCCGGCGGCGTCGTCGAGCGTCTGCCCCAGGAGGTCGTACACGTGGGGCTCCGGGACGTGGACCAGCATCGTGTGACCCCCCGAGACGAGAAACGCGACGTACGGCTCTTCGACGGGGCCGTGGTCGAGCATGTTCGCGTAGATGTGCCCTTCGAGATGATTCACGCCGATGAACGGCACATCCAGGGCCAGGGCGACCGACTTCGCCGCGGCGAGACCGACCAGCAACGCGCCGACCAGGCCTGGACCCACGGTAACGGCGACCGCGTCGACGTCGCCGAACCACACGCCCGCCTCGGTCAGCGCCATGGTGATGAGCGGGTTGATGTTCTCGAGGTGCGCCCGGGACGCGACCTCGGGGACGACGCCACCGAATCGCTCGTGCAGGTGGGCCTGGCTCGAGATGAGGTTCGCCAGGACCGTCCGGCCATCTTCCACCATCGCGACGGCCGTCTCGTCGCAGGAGGTCTCGACCCCGAGGACCCTCACCGCACCGGCGCCCTGGATACGGCGCCCACGTCGCTCATGATTCGCTGGAGCTGGGTTCGGTAATCCTGGGTCCGCACCTCATCCGCCCACATGACGAGCGCATCCTCGCCCGTCTCCTGGTAGTACCCCTTCCGGATCCCGACGGGGCGAAAGCCGAACCGCCCGTACAGTCGCTGGGCTCCCCAGTTCGACACCCGCACCTCCAGGGAGACCGCCTGCGCTCCCATCCGAATGCCCTCCTGGATCAACTCGTAGAGCAGTCGGGTGCCGATCTTGCGGCGATGGTGCTTCGGGTCCACGGCGATGGTGGTGATGTGCGCCTCTTCCCTGTATGACATGACCCCGCCGTATCCCGCGACGTCCTTGCCGAGCTTCGCCACCAGGTACGTCCGGTTCCGAAGGTCCGCCATCTCGGAGAGGAAGAGATTCGGGCTCCACGGCCGCGGATACACCTGGCGCTCGATGGCCATGACGCCCTTGAGGTGGCGGCGCCGCATTCGCTGGATCTCGAGATCAGCCGGTTCGTCGGCGATCCCAAGCGATCTCCGCATCCGATTTCCTTATGTAGAGCGGCTTCAGGTCGTACACCCGGTCGAACTCTTCGCGCTCGAAGCGCGGGACGGCCAGCTCCACCACGGCGGCCGCCGACGGAAGGGCCATGGTCGTGGTGGCCAGCTCCACGTGGCTTCCGGCTTCCCGCAGCTGCCGACGGTACACCAGGCCACCGTTGCCGACCACCAGCACGCTCTCCCGTCGAGCCTGGAGTTCCGCGGTGAGACGCGCCGGCGACCCGACCTCGAAGTCTGTCTCCCGGGTCACTCCCCCGGGGACGGGACGGTAGAAGGCGAAGAACACCTCGCCCCGCTTGGCGTCGATGGCGGCGCAGATGACCGCCGAGGAGTACCGAGCCGGAAACGCCAGGACATCGAGCGACGCCATCCCGACCACGGGGATCCCGAGAACCTGGGCCAGCGTCCGAGCGGTGGCGACCCCCACCCGCATCCCGGTGAACAGTCCGGGACCGATCCCCACGGCGATGCCGGCGAGGGAACCGAGCTTGAGATCCGTCCAGGTGAGCAGCTGATCGATCATGGGGATGACGGCCTCGTGGCTGCCCGGCCCCGTTCCCAGCAGGGCCGACCCGATCACGCCCGTCTCCGTCCCGAGCGCCACGGACGTGTGCGGCGTCGACGTCTCGATCCCGAGTACCAGCACGTCACGTACCCGCGGACCATGTCGCGACGGCGGCGGCGAGGTCTCGTTCCCGCGGCGCCCACCGCGGCCCTCGAGGCGACAGCAGGATCCGGCGCGTCTCGCCGTCATCCGCGATGTGCAGCTCGACCTGCAGGGAGCTTTCCGGCAGCAGCGCCTCGATGGCGTCCCCCCACTCGATCAGGACGAGCGCCCCCTCATCGATCATCTCGTCGAAGCCGAGCTCCAACACGTCCTGGATCCTCGACAGTCGATACACGTCGAGATGGTAGATCGGAAGCGTCCCGCGGTACTCCCGCACCAGGGTGAACGTCGGCGACACGACCGGTTGCTCGACGCCGAGACCCCGCCCCACGCCCTGCACGAACGTGGTCTTCCCCGCCCCGAGATCGCCGGTCAGGGAGAGGACGTCTCCGGGACGAAGGATCGGGGCGACGGCCTCCCCCACCGCGCGGGTCTGTTCCGCCGACGACGTCACGAGGGGAAGGGTCGCGGGCACGTCAGCTAGAACAGCCCGAGCTGCTCCTCGGCCGGGACCAGCGGTGGTTCGGCGAGGATCGCCCGAATCGTCTGGAAGTCGGAACGGAGCGCCGCCATCTGGGAGCTGGCCTCGCCGCCGCCGTGCAGGATGGCGGCGGGATGGAAGGTGGGAACGACCGTGCGACCCTCCCACACGAACCGCTGGCCCCGCACCCTGCTGATCGAAATCGGTCGTTCCAGGATGACCCGCGTGGCGAAGTTCCCGAGCGTCACGATGAGGCGCGGCCGGATCGCCTCGATCGTCCCCGTCAGGAATGGCCGGCACGCTTCGATCTCATCCGGCAACGGGTCGCGGTTTCCCGGAGGGCGGCACCGCACCACGTTCGTGATGTACACGTCCTCGCGCCGAAGGCCGATCTCGCCGAGCATGCGGTTCAGCAGCTGCCCGGCTGCGCCGACGAACGGCTCGCCCTGCTTGTCCTCATAGAACCCGGGGCCTTCGCCCACGAACATCACGTCGGCGTTCGGGTTCCCGACGCCGAACACGACCTGGGTCCGACCGCTCGCCAGTCGGCAGCGGGTGCACGTCGCGGCCTCGGCGGCCAGCTCCTCGAGGGTTTGGGTCATGTTCATTCCAACTCCCGAATCGAGGGGAAGCCTGCGATGCCCTGCGCCTGGAGGACCGACCTCCGGATCGCCTCACTGGTGGCCCGGGTCGCGAGCGTCTCGACGAGACGCTGCTCGGCTTCGACCGGGCCGGTGGCCAGCGCGAAGACGGTGTCTCCGTCCCACATTGTATGCGCCGGATCCACGGTCGCCGCGATCCCCTCATGGCCGGCCTGCGAGAGCAGATGCGCCCGCTCCTTCGACAGCCTCGCGTTCGTCGCCACCACAACCAGAGTCGTATTCAGCCGGCCCGAAGACGGCGGCGTCTCCCCCGCGGGCCGGTCCCCACCCAACCCCTGGTCCGGACCTGAGGCCGGGCCCGTCGGCTCCGAAG
>JBHELE010000231.1:0-3739 GCA_046263235.1 Actinomycetota bacterium | reverse complement strand
ACGTCCACCTGTGCTTCGACGGCGGGCCGAACTTCGTCGACGAGGCGAAGGTGACCGAGGTGCACGCCGCCCTCCGGTGCGTCCGGAACGCCCGGCGCCACCTCGCTGCCGGCGTGACCACCGTGAGGGACCTGGGAGGCCTGGGCCCCGTGGCCTGCGAGGTGGCCGCCGCGGTCGACGACGGGCGCGTGCCCGGCCCGCGCGTCGTCCCCTCGGGGCGGGCCATCACGATCACGGGCGGCCACGGGTGGAACACGTTCGCCGTGCAGGCCGACGGACCGATGGCCGTGCGCGCGGCCATCCGGGAGCAGATCCGGCTGGGGGCGCGTTCCATCAAGATCATCGCGACCGGTGGCGTCCTCACCCCCGGGGTCTCGTTCGACTTCACGGCGTTCACGTACGAGGAGGTCGAGGCGGCCGTGGACGAGGCGCACAACTGGAACGTCCCGATCACGGCGCATGCCATCGGATCGCAGGGGATCGACCATTGCGTCCGGGCGGGGATCGACTCCATCGAGCACGGAGCCCAGATCACCTCGCAGGCGGCGAAGCAGATGAAAGCGCAAGGGACGTTCCACGTGCCGACCATCAGCGCGCTCGACGGGATCGTCGGCCATCCGGAGGAGGTTCCCGATTACGCCGTCGAGAAGGGCCGGGCCGTCATGGAGCTGGCCCGCGAGACCTTCGGCCGTGTCGTTCGGGCGGGGGTACGGCACGCGTGCGGGACCGACGCCGGTACGCCGTTCAACCCGCACGGCGGCGCCCCCCGAGAGATCATCCGGATGATCGAATGGGGCCTCTCACCGTTGAAGGCCCTGGAAGCGGCCACGGCGAACGCCGCGGAGATGCTTCGCCTTCCGGCGGTGGGAACGGTGGAGCAGGGCAGGGCGGCGGATGTCGCGCTGTGGCCCGGTGATCCCGTCGAGGATCCGAGCGTCCTGCTGTCCCCTGCGGCCGTGTGGCAAGCGGGCCGCCTCGTCGCCGGGGGAACCTGAGCGCAGCGTTTTCGCAGGTCAGGGCGTGTCGGTGCCGCTCGGTAAGGTCGTTCCGACCCTTCCAGAGGAGCGTGTCCGATGGTGATCCCGATCACGGTAGTCGTCGTCGCCGGCGTCGCCGTCACGTGGCTGATCGTGGCGGCCGTGCATCGACGGATGGAGGCTCGGTTGATGGCGACCGACGCCGAGCTTCGGCGGCTCGCCGACGGCGTGGCCTTCCGGGAGCACGGCGCCGAGGAGGTCCGCAGGGAGGTCCTGGCCTTCCGGCAGATCCTCGACGGCTTTCGGGTACGCGACGAAGAGCGACGGGGCCGGGAGGACCAGGCGTGGACCGCCCTGAACCGGGTGTCGTCGGTCCTCGCCGGAAGCCAGCGCGCCGGCCGGGCCGGAGAGAACGTCCTGCTGGAGGCGCTCGGCCACCTGCCACCCTCCATGCTGGTCCGGGACTTTCGCGTGAACGGGCGCGTCGTCGAATTCGGGTTGGTGCTGCCCGATGGTCGCCGGCTGGCCGTCGATTCGAAGTGGCCGGCCGAACGGGAGGTCGCCGCGCTGGCGGACTGCACGGACCCGCTCGAGCGCGACCGCCTGGTGAAGCTCATCGAGCGCACGGTGACGGAACGGGCCCGCGAGGTCTCCGGCTACCGTGATCCCGCCATCACGGCGCCGGTGGCGGTGGCGGCGGTGCCCGACGCGGCCTACGCCGTCCTCCGGCGGGCCCACGCGGACGCATACCGTCAGGGCGTCGTGGTGATTCCGTACTCGATGGCCCTGCCGACGGTGCTGTTTCTCCATGCGTTCGTGTCCCGCTTCGGCTCGGCGACGGACCTCCAGGCATGTCTGAACGACCTCTCGGCGATCCTCGACGGGCTCGAGCTGACGCTGGAAAACAAGGTGGCCAAGGCGGCGACCATGCTGGCGAACGGCGCCGATGAGCTGCGCGGGCACGTCGGGAAGGCCCGGGCGATCGTGACCGGGGCGTCGGCCATCCGGCCCGTCACCGACGACGACGAACCGCCGAGCCTCGCCGACCCCGCCCCATCCGATGCCGTGGGGTGGATCCGGATCACCTCGTGAAGGATCGGCGTGGGGACCGAACTATCCTGTGCGGACCGTGGATTTCATGGAGGCTGCCAAGCGCCACGGGTTCGCCGTCGAGCAGGACCGCCCCCGCCGGGGCGTCCGAACCTACGCCGCCCGCCCCAGCCGGTTCCTGACGTATTGGCTGCACGCGTACGACGACGGCTCGGCCCTGCTGACGTGGGAATTCGCCATCAGCGACTACCTCTCGGAGCGGGGCATGCAGATCGGCTCGGCCGAAAGCCTCAACCTGTTCCTGTTCCCCGTTCGCGATCATCGCGGGCCCCAGGACGCGGCCTGGCTGACCCACGCGCTCGACGAGACCGACGCGCGGCTTCGGGCGGTGAACTTCGCCGAACCGGACTAGTCTGGCCGTCGTGACGTTTGGCCGGGCGACCGTCGTGTTCGCGCATCCCGACGACGCCGAATTCGGCACCGCCGGCACGGTCGCCGCGTGGATCCGGGAGGGCACGGAGGTCGAGTACGTGTGCGTCACCGACGGGTCGGCGGGGTCGAACGAGCCGGGCGCCGATCGGGATGAGCTCGCCCGCATTCGCGAAGCCGAGCAGCGGGCGGCGTGCGATGTCCTGGGCGTCTCGCGGTGCACGTTCCTCGGGTGGCGAGACGGGGAGGTCGAGCCGACGCTCGAGCTTCGACGGGCCATCACCCGGGAGGTCAGGCGGTTCCGACCGGACGTGGTGGTGGTCCCGGATCCCACCCGGTTCTGGGAGGAGGAACGGACGTACATCAACCGCCACGACCACCGAAACGTCGGCATCGCCTGCATGGGCGTGGTCAATCCCGATGCGCCGACCCGCCCGCAATTTCCGGAGCTGCTCGACGAGGGGTTCGAGCCGTTCGAGATCCGCAACCTGTGGATCAGCGCGTCCGAAGGAGAGGCGGATACCTTCGTCGACATCACCGAGAGCATCGAGGCCAAGATCGACGCGTTACGGTGTCACCGCAGCCAGATCCACGACTGGCCGGTCGACGACTGGGTGAGAACCCGGGCCAAGGAGCGAGGAAGCGCCGCGGGCATGGAATACGCCGAGGCGTTCCGGACGTTCCGGCTGGTGACCGACGAAGAGAAGGAGGAGGGGGGCGGGTGACCCCCGACGACGAGCCGCTCGAGGACCCGCAGCCGGACGACGACGAGGACCTCACGGAGCCGCTGTCCGACGAGGAGCGCGAGGGCATCGAGGGCGACCTCGAGGACCTCGAATCGATGAAGGCCGCGTTCGAGCCGCAGGGCGCGAAGGGCGTGGTGATCGCCTGCTCCGACTGCGGGTCGAACCACTACTACGGCTGGGACCTGTTGAAGGAGAGCCTGGAGCACATGATCGAGACGGGCGAGCCTCGCATGCACGAACCGGCCTACCAGCCGCGCGAGGACGACTACGTCATCTGGGACTACGGCAAGGGCTACGTCGACGCATTGGCCGATGCCGGGCTCGACGGCGGCCCCGCGGTCGAGCTCACGTCGTGCCCGTGGTGCCGTGCCGACATCGAGTCGCAGTTCACGTTCTGTCCGTCGTGCGGGCGGGCCCTCGGCCCGGTCCGCCTCCTTCGGGAGCTCGTGCAGCGGGGGATGGAAGAGCAGGAGGTTCGGGCCATCCTGGTCCGGGCCGGGTTCGAACCATTCGACGCCGGCTAGGCGGACCGCGACC
>JBHELE010000230.1:0-5881 GCA_046263235.1 Actinomycetota bacterium | reverse complement strand
CAGGGCGTCGAACGCATCGAGGTCGGCGATGTCGTCACCGGCGTACAGTGCCGCCGGGAGGCGCCGCGCCTGGATCTCGCCCTCGATCACGGCGCCCTTGCCCGGAACCCGTTCCGAGGCGACCTCGACGGCCCGTTTCCCCTCGATGACCACCAACCCTCGCTGGCGAGCCAGCGCGGCGACCTTCGACCCGAGCACGTCGGCGGCGCTATCGGGATCGGCGGCGAGACGGTAGTGGAGCGTGAGCGAGACGCCCTTGTCCTCGACCCACGCGCCCGGAACCAGCCCGGCGATCCGCTCGAGCTCGGTCCGCACCGGCGCGGTCGATCCGGCCGCCGCGGCGCCCTCCAAACCGTAGACCCCGAAGACCTCGACCCCGTCCAGCGGGAGCAGGGCCCGGATATCCGCGGCGCGGCGACCCGTCACCACCGCCAGGAGTGCACACCGGCGGGCAAGGCCGCCGAGGACCTCGACCGCGCCGGAAGCCGGGACCACCTCGGCCGGCGTGGGCGCGATCTCCGCCAGGGTCCCGTCGAAGTCCAGGAAGATCCCCGCAGAGTCGGCGATCTCGGTGAGCCGCTTCAGCGCCGGCGCCTCCAAAGGCGCCGGATCAGCCGCTGGGTGTGGGGCTGGCGTCCTCGCCCAGGATGACCGTGAGGTCCGCGTCGGACGCCGCCGCCTGGGTGGCGGGTCGAACGTCCGCATTCGGGAAGAGCGTCGTCTTCAGGAATTCCGCCTCTACGTTGAATCCCGCCTGGTAGTACACGATGGTGACCGGGGTGTGGGTGGCGTTGCCCGGGTCCTTCACCGTGTACCCGGCCCGCTTCACTCGCTTGCTGACGGTGGCGGCGAGGAAGTCCACCCCGGAGCCGTTGAGGACCTGCACCACCACGCCCTCGACCCGCGGCGTCGCCGTCGCCGTCGGCGTTGGACGATTCGTGACCGACGGGCTGGGTGCGGGCGCTGCGGTGCGCGTCGCCGGGATCCCGATGGGCGACGACCGCTGCGGGAACGCTCGGGTCAGGCTGACGAAGCCGACGACGACGGCCGCGGCCAGAATGATCGCTCTCAGCGTCGAGGTTGCCACCGGGGTCTCGAAGCTCCTCCTGGTCGAGGGGTCATGCTACCGGCTCGGGGCGGAGCCGGCTCAACCCTCGGCGCCGAGCCGTTCGGCGAAGCGTTTCCGACGGCGCGCCTCGCGCAGCCTCCGGAGCCGCCGGACCAGCATCGGATCGTGCTGCAAGGCCTCGGGCCGGTCGAGGAGGCGATTCAGGAATTGGTGGTAGCGGGCCGGCGATATCCCGAAGCGCTGACGGATCGCCGACTCCTTCGACATGGAGCCTCGCCACCACTCCCGTTCGAAGTCGAGGATCTCGGGCCACCGCTCGTGCAGGGCGGCGTCGGGGCGAGATCCGTTCTCCGTCATGGGACGGCCGGAGCGTAGCACGGGTCCTCGGCGGAATCGGGGAAAACGCCTACGGATAGAGGCCGCGGGTCCGGTGCGCCTCGGCCACGCGCTCCACGCCGAGGATCGTCGCCGCTACCCGCATGGAGACCTTCTGCTCCTCGGCGAGCTCCAGCACGTCGACGTACGACCGCTCCATGATCGTGCGTAGTCGGTCGTTCACGTCGTCCTCGCTCCAGTAGTAGGCCTGGAGGTCCTGAACCCACTCGAAGTACGACACCGTCACGCCGCCGGCGTTCGCCAGGATGTCTGGGACGACGAGGATGCCGCGGTCCTCGAAGATGGCGTCGGCCTCGGGCGTGGTGGGGCCGTTCGCCGCCTCCACGATCACCGAGGCCTGGACCCGATCGCCGTTTCGCTCGGTCAGCTGCCCCTCCACGGCAGCGGGGACGAGCACGTCGCATTCCATCTCGAGCAGCTCGGCGTTCGACACGTCCTCTCCGCCCTCGAACCCCTTCAGGCTCCCGGTGCGTTCGCGGTGGGCCACGAGGCCGTGCGGGGACAGCCCTCGCGGGTTGTAGACCCCACCATGGACGTCCGACACGCCGACGATGCGGCAGCCTTGCTCGGCCAGCAGCTCAACCGTCCCGCCCCCCACGTTGCCGAATCCCTGCACGACGATCCGGGCGTCCTCGACCGGCATCCCGAGGTGCTTGAGCGTGGCGATCGTGATGTACATGACGCCGCGGGCAGTGGCGTGGGGCCGTCCCTTCGATCCGCCGATCGAGACCGGCTTCCCGGTCACGACGCCGGGCACCGAGAACCCGGCGCTCGTCGAATAGGTGTCCATGATCCACGCCATGACCTGCTCGTTGGTCCCGAGGTCCGGGGCGGGGATGTCCCGCTCCGGACCGATCAGCGGGAGGATCTCGTAGGCGTACCGGCGGGTCATCCGCTGGAGCTCACCGCTCGACAGCAGCTTCGGGTCGACCACGACCCCACCCTTCGCCCCTCCGTACGGGATGCCGACGACCGCGCACTTCCATGTCATCCACATGGCCAGGGCCTTGACCTCGTCCAGGGTTACCGCCGGGTGATACCGAAGCCCGCCCTTCGACGGCCCACGCGAGGTGTTGTGATGAACCCGAAATCCCGTGAAGACCTTCACCGTCCCGTCGTCCATGCGCACGGGGATGGCGACCTCGAGGGCGCGGCGGGGATGTCGGAGCACCTCGTGAACGCCTGGATCGAGGTTCATGATCCGGGCGGCCTCGTCCAGCTGGCTGAGCGCGACCTCCCACGGGCTCTCGCTGCTCACGTGTGGTTCCTCGACATCGCCCTCACCCGGATCGGATGCTAGCCGCCCCACCGACCGTTGTCAGGGATCAGGCATGGCGAAAGCACATCGGCACGCCAGCGCGAGATGACCACCCGCCCGCCCGTTTCCCGACTCGCTCCCCTGGGTACGCCAGCGAAGTCCCAGGCCGAAAGGAGGATGCGATGCCCGAAGAGGTCGCGGGCGGCGTGGTAAAGGTGATCGAGCTCGTGGGCAGCTCGCCGAACTCGTTCAGCGACGCGGTGCGCAACGCCGTGAAGACCGCATCCGAAACGATCCGAAACATCAAGGGCGTCGAGGTCCTGACGAGCAACGCCGACGTGGGAGACAACGGCGAGCTCTCGCTCTACAAGGTGAACTGCAAGATCGCGTTCCTCATCGAACGCGGTGGCGTCGCCGCCGGCGGGGAGGGCGGCGGATCCTGACCTTCGCGGTCAACCGGGCGCCTCCGGTTCGGCGGCGCCGGCCGTACCGACCCTGACGAATCCGAGTCGCCCGTACATCCGGGCGATCGGTTCGTCGCCGGCTGACAGGAAGATCGTCGCGACCCCGCGCCGCAACGCGTCCTCGATCAGGAGCGACGTCACCGCGGCGCCGAGGCCGCGACGGCGGAAGGCCGGCGCCGTGCCGACCCCGACGATCTCCGTGGCGCGTTTCACGGGCTGATGGCTTCCAATCGCCACCGGTCTCCCATTAGTGAACGCGGCGACGGTGATTGTCACGTCCCTCGACCAGCGGTCCCGAACGAACCGGACGAGGTCCGTTGGAACGTTCTTCGACGCGGCGCGAATGGCCCCCGCACCCGACGGGCCGGGATCCATGCCCGGCGCACGGAATGCGACCGCACCGACCGCTTGCACCTGCGCCACGTCGTCCGTCGGTCGTACCCGGCGCAGCTCGAACCCGGCGGGTGGAGGAATCGGGACGAACGCGCCGGGAGGCAGATGCATGAGGGGGTGCCGCTCGACCTGGAGCCCGGCTCCCCGCGCGGCAGGTTCGAGGTCCGGAACGAGCTCATCGATCCACTCCAATGCCACCGGGACGCCCAGCGCTCGCTGGCGCCCCACGACCGCGGCGACGTCGTCGCTCCCGATGACTGAAGGAGCCGGCGTGGGCCGGGCGTAGTACGTCCACCCCGGACCGTTGTTCACGAAGAGCGTGAAGGGACCGACCGGTTCGGCCCGGGCCGCGACACGAGGGACGGCGTCGAGGTAGCGATCGATCCGCCCAAGGAGCTCCACGTCCGCGTCGCGGGGAGGCACGGGGCGTCAGGCTAGCCGAGAATCTCTGGATGCTCCTCGAGGAGATCGCCCGGACGTCCTCGGCCGTCGCCGAGACCGGCGCGCGGCTGGCCAAGATCGCCGTGCTGGCGGACACGCTTCGCAGAATGCGGCCCGAGGAGCTGTTCGTTGGAGTGAGCTACCTGTCCGGCGTCCTTCCCCAGGGCTCGATCGGAGTCGGATGGGCCGCCGTTCGCGACCTCCCCGAACCCGCAGCGACGCCCACCCTCAAGGTGCTCGAAGTGCACGCGGCCCTGTCCCGGATCGCCGCGGCCAGCGGGGCCGGATCCCAGGGGTCGCGGCGGCGGGAGCTGGCCGGTCTTTTCGGACACGCCACGGAGCCCGAACGCCGGTTCCTGATCGGGCTGCTGCTCGGCGAGCTTCGCCAGGGTGCGCTCGCCGGAATCATGGTCGAGGCGGTGGCCCGGGCGGCAGACATCCTGCCGGCGGAGATCCGCCGAGCCCTCATGGTCTCGGGCGACCTCGGCGCTGTGGCCGCGGGGGCGATCGCGCGGGGGCGGGACGGGTTGGCCGCCTTTCGCCTCACGGTCCTCAGTCCGGTTCAACCGATGCTGGCGCAGAGCGCCGACGATATCGACGACGCGTTCGCCCGCATCCGCCCGGCTTCCGTCGAATGGAAGCTGGACGGGGCCCGGCTGCAGATCCACAAGCTGGGGAGCGAAGTCCGCGCCTTCACCAGGAACCTGGCCGACGTGACGTCGCGAGCGCCGGACGTCGTCGAAGCGGTCGGGTCGTTGCCGGTCGACGCGGTCATCCTGGATGGAGAGGCCATCGCGCTTCGGTCCGACCGGCGGCCGTACGCCTTCCAGGTGACCATGGGTCGCTTCGGGAGTCGCCTGGGCGTCGAGAACCTGCGGCGAACCGTGCCACTGTCGATCTTCTTCTTCGACTGTCTTCACCTTGACGGGGAGGACCTCATCGACCGGCCGGCGGCCGAACGATGGAGCGCGATGGCGGCACGCGTCCCCGACGAACGTCTGGTCAACCGTATCGTGGCCGACGAGGTCGGTCCGGCGCGGGATTTCATGGAATCGGCCCTCGAACGCGGACACGAGGGCGTGATGGTGAAGGCGCTCGAGGCGCCGTACGAGGCCGGCCGGCGCGGCGCCAGCTGGCTCAAGGTCAAGCGGGCCCACACGCTCGATCTCGTCGTGCTGGCGGCCGAATGGGGGCACGGCCGGCGGCGGGGCTGGCTGTCGAACCTGCATCTCGGAGCCCGCGACCCGGGAGGCGGCGGGTTCGTCATGCTCGGCAAGACGTTCAAGGGGATGACCGACCAGATGCTGGCCTGGCAGACCGAACGCCTCCTCCAGCTCGAGACCGCCCGTGACGGGATCACGGTGTTGGTTCGGCCCGAGCTGGTGGTCGAGGTGGCGTTCGACGGGGTTCAGGCCAGTTCGCGGTATCCGGGCGGATTGGCGCTTCGGTTCGCCCGGATCAAGGGATACCGGCACGACAAACGCCCGGAGGACGCCGACACCATCGACACGGTTCGAGCGCTCCATGCGCGGCAGAGCGACGCGCCGGATCGGTAACGAGACCAGGTGTCAGTCCGGGGTCCGTGGATCGTCGACGCGGCCAGGCCGCGCGGCTGTGCATCTTCATCCGCCGCGACCGGAATGGCTAGCCAACAAGGGTCACCCTCTCGCTCTGGATCCGGAAGCTGAAAGCACGTTGCTGAACACGGTTCCGAGAGCTGGTGTGCGGTTCCGGGTGATCCGTTACGAAACGGCTCCACCTGATCCATTACACCGCGTTGGCGATCATGGCATGTTCGGATGGCCGTGAGGCGTTCTTCTTCCTGACCTCCTTTCGGTTTGCTCGAAGGACGGTCTTGAG
>JBHELE010000229.1:0-5360 GCA_046263235.1 Actinomycetota bacterium | reverse complement strand
CGCTGGAACGGCTCAACGACGAGTTCGAGCAAGGCTGGAACACGCGCATCCAGGCCCGGATCGGCGTGAACACCGGTGAGGTGGTGGCGGCCGACCCATCATCCGGTCAGTCGTTCGTCTCGGGCGACGCCGTGAACGTGGCGGCGAGGCTGGAACAAACGGCCGACCCGGGCGAGATCCTGCTGGGCGAGTCCACGTACCGCCTGGTCCGCGCGGCCGCGATCGCCGAACCGGTCGAGCCGCTCGCGCTCAAGGGCAAGTCGGAACCGGTGCCGGCCTACCGGTTGGTCGTGGTCGAGGCCGGTGCAGAGATCCTGCCGCGACGGTTCGACTCGCCGCTGGTCGGTCGTGAGGACGAGCTCGTGGCGATTCGGGACGCCATCGGCGAGGCGGAAACCTCGTCGTCCTGCCGTGTGGTCACGGTCATCGGCCACGCCGGTGTGGGCAAGTCGCGACTGACCCACGAGGTCGTCACCACGCTGGGCGAGCGAGCCGGGGTCCTGCGAGGCCGGTGTCTCCCCTACGGCGAAGGGATCACGTTCTGGCCCGTCGCCGAAGCACTGACCGCAGCGGCGGGCCTCGACGAGGCCGAAGGGCCGGACGAGGCCCGGACGAGGATCGCCTCCCTGCTCCGCGAGAACGAGGAACCGATGGTGGCCGAGCGCCTGGCCGCCATCCTCGGAGTCGGCGGAGCCCCCGGAGCCATCCAGGAGTCCTTCCTGGCCATTCGAAGGGCATTCGAGGCGATGGCCAGCGAACGTCCGCTCGTCGTGGTGTTCGACGACATCCAGTGGGGGGAGCAGACGTTCCTGGACCTGATCCAGTACCTGGCCTCGTTCGCCACCGGCCGTCCGATGCTCTTGCTTTGCCTTGCCCGGCCGGAGCTGCTCGAGACGCGGCCGGACTGGGGCGACGTCGCCCGGATCATCCGGCTGGAGTCGCTTGGGCCGGAGGACAGCGGGCGCCTGGTGACGAACTTGCTCGGTGAGTGGTCCGGCCCGGAGGAGATCGGCCGGAAGATCGTCGACGGCGCCGGGGGCAATCCGCTGTTCATCGAGGAGATGCTTCGGATGCTCGTCGACGAGGGGGCGCTGGCGCGGGAGGACGGTCGGTGGGTCGCTCACGGCGACATCTCGAACGTCGGCGCTCCCGACACCGTGCAGGCGGTGATCTCGGCGCGGCTGGACCGCCTGGACCCGGCCGAGCGTGACGTGCTCCAGCGTGCCGCGGTGGTGGGCGAGGTGTTCTGGTGGGGAGCCGTGGCCGACCTCGCCGATGACACGGATGCGACCGAGGTCGGCCGGAGGCTTCAGGCTCTGGTTCGGCGCGAGCTCATCCGGCCGGATCCCACGACGTTCGCCGGCGAGGACGCGTTTCGGTTCGGGCACCTCCTGATCCGGGACGTCGCCTACGAGTCGCTCTCCAAGAAGGTCCGGGCCGGCCTGCACGCGCGATTCGCCGACTGGGTCGGCCGCCGCGCCGGCGAGCGGGCGGCCGAGTACGACGAGATCGTGGGCTATCACGCAGAACGGGCGTATCGGTACCTGGCGGAGCTGGGACCGATGGACGAGCGCGGCACGGGTCTGGCCGCCCTCGCGGCCGACCACCTGGCGTCGGCGGGCCTCCGGAGCTTCGACCGGGGAGATATGCCCGCCGCGGCTAACCTCCTGGCTCGGGCCGCGGCCCTCCTCCCGTCGGAGGATCCGCGGCGCCTCGCGCTGCTCCCGCGACTGGCCGAGGCCCTGGAGGAGACGGGTCGGTGGAGCGAGGCGGACGCGATCCTCGGCGACGCCATCGGCGTGGCACGGGCGGCCGGTGACCGGCGCGTCGAGCTCCTCTCCGAGATCCGCCGTCTGCGCCTTCGAGCCTTCGTCCAGCCGGAGACCAGGCAGGCGGATGTGCTCGCGCAGCTCCGCGAATTAGTGACCGTGCTCGAAGAATCGGGCGACGACGCCGGGGTGGCGGCGGCGCTGAAGCTGATGGGCGAGATCGCGTTCTGGGGAGGACATTGCACCGAGGCCGTCGGTCTGTTCGAGCGGGCGATCGGACACGCCCGACGAGCTGGGGACCGTCGTCTCGAGCTCGCCATCACGAGCGGGGCCGTCCTGGCACTGGATCAGGGACCGACGCCCGTCGATGCCGCCATCGAGCGGATCGAAGCATTCCTTCGGCACCACGAAGACGACCGCATCTTTCGGTGCCGAACGCGGCGGTCCCTCGCGGCCTTGGCGGCAATGCAGGGGAGGTTCGACGACGCCTGGTCGATTCTGGCCGAGGGGAAGGACCTCGCACGTGAACTCGGCCTGACCGTCGAGCTGGCCGCCGGCTTGGAGCGCACCGGCGGCGAGATCGCGGTCATGACCGATGATTTCCGAGCCGCTGAGCGAGAGCTTCGTCGAGCCGTCGAAACCCTTCGTCGCGTCGGCGACAAGGGACATCTCGGGAGCGTGGGGCCGGATCTGGCGCGGGTCGTGCTGGAGGACACCGGTCGCGAAGAGGAGGCGATCGAGCTCGCTCATTTGGGCATCGACTGGATGATCGACGACGTCGACGCCCAAGTTCGCGCCCACGCGGCGAAGGCCCGCGCGGTGGCGCGCCTGGGCGAGACCGAGGAGGCTGAGCGGCTGGCCCGGTACGCCGTCTCACGGGCCATGGCCACGGACTACGTGTCCCTGCGCACCCTGTCACACGAAGCCCTGGCCGAGGTGCTCGAGGCGACGGGCCGAACTGAGGAGGCGGCCGACGCCGTTCGGCGTGCGGCGACGGAGTACGAAGCAAAGGGAGCCGTCGTACTGGCCGCGCGGATGCGACGAAAGCTCGAGGCGCTCGGCGAGGCGGCGGCGACGAGGAACGCGTGACATGAGGCGCGAAGGACGGACCGCCGGCATCGCTGCCGCCTTCGTGCTCCAGGCGGCGCTGATCGCGGCGGGCGCACGATTCGACGCGGTGGCCCGTCCGGCCGTCGGTGCTTCGATCCCGCGGCCGGTCGTCCATGGACCCGGTGCGAAGCGGCTCCCGGCGTCGGCGTACCCCGGCAGGCTCCCGAGCTTCGAGGAGCGATACGTCGGCAAGGAGCAAGCGTGGGAGCCGACCATCGGGTTCGGCCCCGACGGGACTGCCTACTACATGGTCACGAACGAGCCGGCGAAGGCCCGGACCGGCATCGACGTGATCGACGACGTTGGCGGGCTCCATCCGGAGGTGTGGCGGAGCGACGACCAGGGCCGAACGTGGGCCGACGTGTCGCCTCGATACGTGCCGGCCACGAACATGTCGCAGGACGTCGACCGGGTTGGCGAGCGACCGACGATCTCGGGGGACCCGTACCTGTGGACCGACCCTCGGACCGGTTGGGTGTTCGCCTATCAGCAGCAGGCGTACCTGCTGTGCGACGACCTGGCCATCTCCTCGGATGGCGGCTCGTCGTGGGACGCTTCGACGACGTGCCCGCAGTACGTGGCCGCCGACGACTCCTACGGCGACCACCCCACGATCGTGAGTGGCCGGCCCCGGGCCCGCGACACGAACGGGTATCCGAACGTCGTGTACTTCTGTTCGAGCTCGGGGTGCCGGTCGTCGCTGGACGGCGGGTCGACGTGGGGGCCGTGGGTGAATCCGGATCCGGCCTGCCGCGAGACGCTCGAGTTCGGCCACGTCAAGACGGCGCCGGACGGGACCGTGTACGTGCCTCGGAAGGCGTGCGGCGGCGCCAGGATCAGCATCAGCCGCGACGACGGACGGACATGGCGTTCGGTGTACGTCGACAAGACCGTGTGGCAGGAGTCGATCGAGGACGGCGTGCCGGAGCTCGATCACGACGGCGCGGTCGCCATCGACGCGAAGGGCAACGCGTACTACTTCTGGCTGGGGGGAGATCGGCTGCCCTACCTGTCGGTGAGCCGGGACGTGGGCCGGACGTGGACGAAACCGATGATGGTTGGTGCGCCGGGCGTGACGTACGCGCTGTTCCCCGAGATCACGGCAGGGCGCAAGGGTCGAATCGCGTTCACGTATTTCGGAACGACGGTGAAGAGCGGCAACCGTGAGGATCCCAACGCCACGTGGCACCAGTACGTCGGGTTCAGCTTGAACGCGCTTCACCGACGTCCGGTGTTCGCCACCGTCACGGCGCACACGTCCGCGGATTCGATTCGGCGCGGGCCCTGCTTCAACTTCCGGTGTTACATCGACCCGGGCGTGTTGGGCAACGGCGTGCCGAACGAGGGCGTGGGCGACTTCCTGGACATTCGGGTGAACCCCCGGACCGGCGCGGTGTGGGTGGCGATGGTGGATCTGTGCAACGACGCCTGCGCGGGTCGCGAGGGGTCGGCGGCCGATCCCGCTACCGCGCGTGCGGCGGTGGGGGTGCAGGTCTCGGGAACGAAGCTCTAGGGCGCCCGCCGGGAGTGGTATGTCAGAGGGCAGGTGTAGGTTTCCCTCCGCAGAAGGCGTCTCAAAATGTGGCACAAATTGAGAGCACCTCTGCGCGGGAATCCTTACCCCCTGCGCACAACCACACAAGCTCTCCTCCCCCTGGGAAGGGCCCACGGCCTGCGATGTCCAAAGAGCTCCGCCGCCTGATCGGCAAGGGAACGACCTGGGAGATCGAAGCCGGCATCCGGAGCGCCCACACACAGCTCGTTCGCCTTCGCCAGGAGGTGGCGGACCTCGAAACGTTGCTCTTTCGCGCCTACGACTACACCGACCCCACCGGCTATTGGGTGCCTTGGCCCCCACTTCCCGGCCCAGCAAGACCGCCCACGCTTCACCAGGCGATCCAGCACGTCCTCAGGACCCAGAACAACCGATGGATGGCCACGGGAAAGCTGACCCGGTACATCAAGCGCCTCGGTCTTTACGTAAGACGGGACGGACTTCCTCCCACGGTCAACGATGTCAGCGCGAGGATCAGCAGCTACCCCGATCTGTTCGAGCGCGACGAGTATTACGTGCGTCTGCGCTTGACCGCGACTGCGTGACCGGGCCACGCTAGCCTCGCGGGAAGAGGACCACCGATGGCCGACGCACTCAAGAACGTCGAGGAACAACGGCAGTACTACGAATCGCTCATCGAGGTCAGCCCGACCGCGATCGTCACCGGCGACCAGGACCTCATGGTCACGTCGTGGAACCCGGCCGCCGAGCGCCTGTTCGGCTACACCAGGGACGAGGCCCTCGGCCGGCCCATCAACGACCTCGTCGCCAACAGCGACGAGATTCGCCAGGAGGCCCAGGCCGTCGACAGCGACATCCGGTACGGCCCGGTCCAGCTCGTTTCCCGACGAACCCGCAAGGACGGCTCGCTGGTCGACGTCTCCATCCGCGCCGCGCCCATCGTCGTCGACGGCCGGCTGGCCGGG
>JBHELE010000228.1:0-5785 GCA_046263235.1 Actinomycetota bacterium | reverse complement strand
GACGAGCACCGCACCCGCCAGTGGGTGGCGACATTCCACCTGGTGTGCCTGGGATGGGTGTTCTTCCGCGCCGACTCCGTGGGGACGGCCTTTCAGATGTTGTGGCGGCTGCTCACCGCGTGGGGGTCGGCTCCCCTGGTGACCCCGGCCGTGATCTTCGTCATCGCCTTCATGATCGCGGCACAGTTCGTCCCGCGGGAGATCCCGGCGCGCGTGCAGGATTGGTTCTCGCAGCTTCGGCCCGCGACGCAGGGCACGGCGCTCGGGATGACGTTGTTCGCGATCACGCTCCTGGGCCCCCAGGGCGTCGCCCCGTTCATCTACTTCAGGTTCTGACTCGATGGCCACGACCACCCGCTCGCGTTCGCGTTGGACCAGCTCCGGAAACGGCTTCAAGCCGAAGCACCGCGCCGAACCGGACGTCTCGCTCGAAGGCAGCCCGGACCAGACCCGTCCCCAACGGTACGTCGGGCCGGCCGGCCGGGTCCTGGTGCTGATGCTGATCTGCTTCTCGGTGTGGACGATCCTCGCCGCGCCCGCGCTGAAACGAGCTGCCGAGGTCTCCCCGATCGGGATCCGCCGGAGCGCGGCCCTGGCGGTGCTTCGGCCCCTGGCCCGCGTCAGCGCGTTCGTCGGCCTGGACCGCTTGGGCTCGGCCGGGGACCGGGTCCTTGGACGAAACGAAGCGCCTGCCGTGCCGCCCGCCGCGCCGGAGCCGAAGTACCCCGTGCCCACGGCAGCCGGGCCGTCGCCTTCGGCCCCTCTGCAGCCGATCCTGCCGAAGCCGACCCGCGTCAGCCCGCTCACGGTGCTGATGGTGGGGGACTCGATCGGCGCCGACCTCGCCTTCGGCCTGTCGAGACTGCTCTCGGACAAGGGCACGTTCCGCCCGCGGGAGCACACCCAGGAGTCAAGCGGCCTGGCCCGCCCGGACTACTTCAACTGGCACGATCAGCTCGCGGTCGACATCTCGGAGAAGGACCCCGACGTCGTCGTGGTCATGTTCGGTGGGAACGACGGCCAGAACTTCCTGATCGGCGACCACGGCGTGGTGCTCGGTTCGCGGGAGTGGAAGTCGGCGTACCGGTCCCGGGTCGACCGGATGATGGACCTCGTCATCGAGAGCGGCCGCCCGCTGATCTGGGTCGGCATGCCGATCATGAAGGACCCCGCGCGGTCGAAGGTCATGCGGATGCTGAACTCGATCTACGAGTCGGAGGCGAACGCCCACCCCGGCGTGCTCTACGTCGACTCCTACGAGCTGTTCTCGAACGTGAACGGGCGGTACTCGGCGTACCTGCGCGACCGATCGGGCCGTGTGCAGCAGGTCAGGGAGAGCGATGGCATCCACCTGACGATCGGCGCCGGAGGCACCCGGCTGGCCCAGGCCGTGTACAGGGTGATGCGAACGCTGTGGGAAGGGGCGACCGAACAGCTTCCGGCGCCCGATCGGCTTCCCGAAACCGTTCCGCACGGCCGGATGACCTCGCCGCCGCCGTAGCTCGCGTTCTCTGCGCCGCCCCGTGCCCGCTCGCTACCATGCCGCCCGAGGAGGGCACATGCCGGAGCTCCCCACCGGAACGGTCACGTTCCTGTTCACCGACATCGAAGGGTCGACCAACCTGGCCCGCACCTTGGGCGACCGATGGCCGGACGTCCTCGAGGAACATCACGCCATCCTTCGTGAGGCCATTCGCGACGTGGGCGGGATCGACATCAGGACGGAGGGCGATGCGTTCTTCGCCGTGTTCACCTCGGCCCCGGATGCCATCGCCGCCACGGCCGCGGCTCAGCGAGCTCTTTCCGAGCACCCTTGGCCCGCGGACGGCTCCATTCGGGTTCGGATGGGCTTGCATACGGGTGAGGGCCGCCTCGCTGGCGACGACTACGTGGGTCTGGACGTTCATCGGGCCGCCCGGATCGCCGCGGCCGGGCACGGCGGGCAGGTCCTGATCTCGGACGCCACGAAGGCGCTGGCCGCCGACAAGCTCCCCGACAACGTCAAGATCCGGAATCTCGGGGAGCATCGGCTCAAGGACTTCGACGATCCTCAGTCCATCCACCAGCTGGTCATCGAGGGCCTCCCCGACGAGTTCCCGCCGCTGAAGACGCTCGACGTCCCGACCAACCTGCCCGTCCAGCTCAACAGCTTCATCGGCCGCGATCGAGAGCTCGCGGAGCTGGAGTCGCTCCTGGACGAGGCGCGCCTGGTGAGCCTGGTGGGTCCGGGAGGGACCGGGAAAACCCGCCTCGCGCTGGAGGTTGCCGCGCGCCGAGCCCCCGCCCATCGGGACGGCGTGTACTTCGTCGACCTGTCGCCCATCCGCGATCCGGAGCTCGTGCCCGCCTCCATCGTCCAATCCCTCGGATTGAAGGAGCGGCCGGATCGACCGGCGCTCCAGACTGTCACCGAGCACCTGGCCGATCGTCGCGCGCTCCTGCTCATGGACAACTTCGAGCAGGTGGTCGGGGCGGCCGCGGTCGTGGACGAAATCCTGCACGCCGCGGGGAACGTCAGCGTGGTGACCACGACACGCATTCGCCTCAACCTGGTTGGGGAGCGCGCGTTCCCGGTCCCACCTCTCGGCGTGCCTGGCGCTCGCTCGGACGTGGCGGTGCTGGAGAAGAACGAAGCCGTATCACTCTTCGTCGAGCGCGCTCGGGGGGTCCAGCCCTCGTTCGAGATCACCGAGGACAACGCGAACGCCGTCGCCGACATCTGCGTCCGGCTGGATGGACTTCCGCTGGCCATCGAGCTGGCCGCGGCGCAGGCGCGGCTGCTCAGCCCCACCGAGATCCTGGCCCGCCTGGAGCGCCATCTGCCGCTCCGGGCCGAGACGAGCAACATTCCGGAGCGGCAGCGAACGCTTCGAGCGGCCATCGAATGGAGCGATCAACTGCTGGATCCGGCCGACCGGCGCCTGTTCGCGCGACTCTCGGTGTTCGCCGGCGGAGCATCCTTGGACGCGATCGATCACGTCTGCAATCCGGACGGGGATCTTCGGCTCGACACGCTCGACGGGTTGGCCTCCCTGTTCGATCAGAGCCTGGTTCGACGGGTCGAGCTCGCGGAGGGATCGAGGTTCACCATGCTCGAGACCATCCGTGAGTACGCGACGGAGCGCCTCGCCGCTGACCACGACCGCGAGGAGACCGAACGCAGGCATGCCGAGTTCTTCGGCGACCTGGCCGGAGAGTGGGGGCCCAGGGTTCGAAGTCCGGAAGCCCTGGCGGCCACGGCGGTGCTCGAACGCGACTACGACAACATCCGGGCGGCCGTCGCGTGGTCGCTCCGGGCGGACCGGGCGGACATCGGGCTGCGGGTGGCCGCGCCCATGTGGATGTACTGGGTGGAGCACGGCCCGGTACCGGATGGGCGAAGGGCGGCGGAGGCCCTCCTCGAGCTTCCGTCTGCAGCGCCGCGCGACGGCCTCCGGGCGGCAGGCCTGGAAGCCTTGGGAGCGCTCAGCTACTGGGAGGCCGACTATGCGTCGTCCGAGCACGCGTACGGCGAGGCCCTCCAGCTCTCCCGGGAGCTCGGAGACGTCCCGAGTTCGGTAGAGGCGCTCAAGAACCCCTCGTACGTCGCGGGGGCGGCCGGGGACACCGGGAAGGCCCTGACCCTGGCGGATGAGGCCCGCAAGGTCGCAACGGATGCGGGCCTGGTAGCCCTGGCTGCCGAGGCTGCCGGCCTGGTCGGCCTGTCCCTGTCCCGGGAGGGTGATAACGAGGGAGCGTTGGCGGCGACGCAGGAGGCTCTGGAGGGGTTCGAAGCGTAGGGCATCACCTACTGGGCGAACCAGATGAAGGCTCGAATGGGATCCATGTATCTCCGGATGGGGAAGCTGGACCAGGCCGAGGCGTACCTGCGGTCGTCCCTGGCGGAGTCGCGGACAGCCCTGCCCGGTGCCATCGGACGGGGAGCCACCACCATGACCCTGGCGGCGGTGGCCGCCGCACGCGGCGATCACGAGCGAGCGTTTCGGCTGGCCGGCTACTCGGAAGCTGTCTCCAAACGAATGGGTGGCTCGCCACCGGCCGCCTTGCTCGGTGAGAGCGCGGTGCTGTTGCAGGCCTCACGGGCTGCGCTCGAGCCAGAGGCGGCCGAGCGATTGTCGGCCGAGGGGAGGGCCATGAGCGACGACGAGGCCCTGGCTTACGCATTGGACGAAGAACCGTGAGCGAGCTCCCCACCGGAACGGTGACGTTCCTGTTCACCGACATCCAGGGGTCGACGAACCTGGCCCGCGCCCTGGGGGAACGGTGGGAGGGCGTCCTGGACGCACACCACGGGATCCTTCGAGCGGCCATCGAGCGGCACGACGGCCTCGTCATCCGGACCGAGGGCGACGCGTTCTTCGCCGTGTTTTCCTCGGCCGTCGATGCCGTGGCCGCCACGGCCGCTGCGCAGCGGGGGCTGGCCGGTCACGAGTGGCCGCCCGATGGAGCGGTTCGCGTTCGCATGGGGCTCCACACGGGAGAGGGCCGCCTGGATCGCCAGGGCGAGTACATCGGTCTGGACGTCCACCGGGCGGCCCGCGTCGCCGCGGCCGGTCACGGCGGACAGGTCCTGCTCTCCAACGCGACGAGAGCCGTGGTTTCCGGCCGAACTCCGGACGACATCTCCCTGCGCGATCTCGGGCCGCATCGCCTCAAGGATTTCGACGAGCCCGAGCCGATCTATCAGGTGGAGATCGAGGGGTTGCCCGCGGACTTCCCGCCGCTCAAGACCCTCGACATCCCGACCAACCTTCCGGCCGAGCTCACCTCGTTCGTGGGGCGCGATCGGGAGCTTGCCGAGGTCACCAGGCTGCTCGACGACGGTCGCCTGGTCACGCTGGTCGGCCCCGGCGGGACCGGCAAGACCAGGCTCGCGTTGCGGGTCGGCTCGGAGGTCGTCGACCGGTTCCCCGATGGTGTCTTCTTCGTTGAACTCGCGTCGATCATCGACCCGGAGCTCGTGCCGAGCGTCATTGCCGCGGCGGTGGGGACCGGGGAGCACGGACCGCGTCCGGTGATGGACGTGCTGGCGAGCGAGCTTCGGGTCCGGACCTCCCTCCTGCTGCTCGACAACTTCGAGCAAATCGTGCAGGCGGCCCCGGTCGTCTCCACGTTGCTGGGCGCGGCTCCAAACGTGCGCTTCGTGGTGACCAGCCGGAGCGCGCTCCGGGTGCAGGGCGAGCGGGTGTTCCCGGTGCCCCCGTTGGAGATAAGGAACGGTCACGGCTCGGGGGTCGACCTACTTCGAAGCGAGGCGATCGCCCTGTTCGCCGACCGGGCGGCCGCGGTCGATCCGTCCTTCCGCGTCGACGAGGACAACGCGTCGGTGGTCGCCGAGATCTGCCGCCGCCTCGACGGGCTTCCGCTCGCCATCGAGCTGGCAGCGTCGCGGCTTCGGCTCTTGGCACCGGCGGCGCTCCTGGAGCGGCTCGACCGGGCCCTCCCCCTCCTGGCGTCGCGGTCTCGTGACCTGCCAGAGCGGCAACGCACGCTTCGGGGTGCCATCGAGTGGAGCCACGACCTCCTCACGCCGTCGCTGCAGACCCTGTTCCGCCGGATCTGTGTCTTCGCCGGCGGCTTCACCATCGAGGCCGCGGGGGCAGTGGGCGACCCCGACGGGGAGCTCGACGAGGATGTCCTCGACGCCCTGGAGGGCCTGTACGACACCAGCCTGGTTCGCCGCGTGCCCAAGGTCGACGAGGTGCGATTCGACACCCTCCAGACCGTGCGGGAGTTCGGTCTCGAACGGCTCGAGGCGTCGGGCGAGGCGCCCGCGGTCCAGCGG
>JBHELE010000227.1:0-2826 GCA_046263235.1 Actinomycetota bacterium | reverse complement strand
GGCAGATCCCGTTAGTGATCTTGAAGCGACGAGTCGAAGGAGCAGGGGATGACTGACACGGCATGGACCGGCACTCCGGTGCGACCGCACCCCGGCGCGCGAGAGAACGGCGCGGCGTCGCTTCCATGGGGGCGGCGCCGCGACCGGCTCCCGCTTCGATGGCCGTTCGCCCAGGCTGTCGAGGGGTTTCGAACGAAGGCGCTGGCCAATCCGGACTACGACCCCGCGGCGACATTCGTGTGGGGGCAGATGATGGCGGTCGGGCTGATCGAGGCGCTGAAGGCGGTCGAGGAACGGTTCGGCCGGGAGGGACATGAAGTCGTCCGCGACGCGCTGTCGCGAGTCGGCGACCGCATCGTGGCCGATATGACCGAGGGGACGGAGCCGCCTGCCGACGCCACCCCGGCCGAGCTCACGAGCTTGATGGCGTCGTGGATCAACGAGGTGTGCTACGCCTCGATCGAGAACCCTCGTGTGGCGGAGGAGACGGCCGACTTCGACATCCACTATTGCCCGCACGAGGACGTGTACGGGGCGTTCGACTGCCGAGTCCAGCGGTACTTCGTGGAGGGCATGATCGCCGCGGCTCGCCGCCTGCTCGGATCCGCCATGTTCGACGTCAGCTTCTCGAGCACGATCCCCGCCGGAGGGGACGTGTGCCACTTCGACATGCTCCCCGAACCAGAGAGCGGCGCGGACGCCTGGAACGAGTACTCCGAACGGTTGCGCGACCGAGCCCTGACCATCGTCGATGCGAGCCGCGAGACCCCCGGCGCCTAGCAGCGGGGTTCGGTCGGGGTCAGGCGAAGCACGCCGGCCCGACGCGTCGGCCGATTCCGCAGGAACAGCACGACGGGGATCAGCGACGCCGCTGCGCTGATCCCCGCCAGCGCGCCGAGACCGAGCGTTCCGAAGACGACGCCCGCCAGGGCCGCGGCCGCGGCGCCGGTCCCGAGGGCGACGAAGTCGCTGAACCCGAGGAGACGGGCCCGCTCCAGCGGGATCGACGCGTCGGCCATCATCGCCGTCGCCGCCACGTAGGCCAGGTTCCACCCGACACCCACGGCGAACATCGCAGGCGCCACCGAGCCGACCTCGATCCGCCACAGCAACCCGAGCGAGCCCGCCGCCAGGACGGCGAAACCCACCAAGAGGCTTCGCTGACGACCGACCCGGTCCACCAGACGACCGACCACGAGGACCAGCCCGAACATCCCCAGGAAGTGCGCGCTGAGCGAGATCGAAACGCTCGGCCACCCGTGGCCGTGGTCGTGCAGGATCAGCGCGACCGTGCCCATCAGCGAGCTCATGACGGCCTGAGCGACCACGGCCGCGACCAGTGCCACCCGAACGACCGGAACGTCGAGCATGGCCCGAATCGACCGCGACGGGTCCGCCGCGTCGGCAGTCGCGGTTCGATGCCGAAGCCGCCGGGCGACCACCACCGGATCGATTCGAATGGCGACCGTCGTCGTCGCCCCCACCAGCATCGCGACGCCAGCGGCCGCGACCGGATCTGCCAGGACCGCCAGGTCGGTCCCGGACCGGGCCAGCAGCGGGATGAACGCCACCGGCCCGAGGATGGCGCCGAAGGCCGCACCGACGAGCACGAAGCTGATGCCGCGGGCCCGCCGCTCGGGCGGGTACATGTCCGCGGCGCCGGTCCGGGCCACGTTGACCGCGCCGAGGCCGCCGCCGCTGAACGCCAGACCGGGAACGAACAGCGCGAGGGACCGTTCCCGAATGCCGAAGTACATCAGGACGCAACCGGCGGCCGCCGCGAGGAACCCGGCGCGAATGCCGGGTCCTCTCCCCCGAACGTCCATGTATCGACCCGTCACGAGCGTGGCGACTGCCCATGAGCCGAGAAAGATGGCCGGGGCCACCCCCGCCAGCGCCGCACGCCCGGTCAGGTCCGACAGCACCGGGGCGGCCAGCGTCGCGATCAGCTGGACCACTCCCCACCCGAGGCCCATGAAGATCGCCAGCAGGATGGTGTTCCGGCGAATCACCCGCGGGAGGTCCGCCGGTGATTCGGCTGCCTGGTCGATCTCCGATTCCATGGCGGTTCGGTCCCTCGCGTTCGGTCGGCCGTACGGTAACCGCATTCCGAGCAAACACACAGCCGGGTCGAAGCGTTTCCTCAGGTCACGGCGGCATCGTGACCTCCTCGAACCCCCTCCCCGAAGGCGCTCCCCGCGTTCCCACGCGGGGAGCGCCTTCATCTCGGACCGGTCCGCGACCGCGCGGCGTCGCCGTAACCCGACCCCGACATTCACAGCCCGCTCCAAGCCCGGCTTCAGGTCTCGCCCAGGGCGGTTTCGTTTCATTCGGCGACGGTCCACCGAGAAAACGGAGGCGCCATGTTCTTCACGTACGTCGCTCGCGAACTTCGCCGGCGCCGCCGCCAGGCCATGGTGGTGGCGCTCGGCCTGGCCCTCGGAGTGGGGCTGGTCGTGACGGTCTCCGCCATGGCCGCCGGGGTTCGCTCCGCCCAGGGATCCGTCCTCCAGTCGCTGTACGGGGTGGGGACGGACATCACCGTCACCCGGCCGGCCAGGCCGGGGACCGGCGGGCCGGCCCGGTTCGGGCTGAACGCCCCGAGCGAGGAGCAGCGCGGAAAGCGGTTCTCCCGCGACGACATCCTGCAGAGCGCCGGACTCTCCATCATGGCGGCGAGCGGGGTCGACCGGGTGGCCGGCCTGACCGGGGTGAAGGCCGCGGCCGGGGCGCTTTCGCTCACGTCGATCCACGCGGAGGGCGAGTTTCCCGACGAGGTGGGCGTGGGGCAGGCTCCGGCCCCCGGATCCGAGCCGGTGGCGGTCC
>JBHELE010000226.1:0-2700 GCA_046263235.1 Actinomycetota bacterium | reverse complement strand
GCCACCGTGACCGGAAAGGCCAGGACCGCGGCTCCCGTGAGGCCGGCCGCACTGAGCATCGTCCCGCGCCCTCGGCCCCGCCCGATCGGTGGCACCAGCGCCAGCGTCACGACGAGGAGACCGGCGGCCAGGAGCGCACCTGGGTAGAACACGATCAGGATGGCCACACCCACCGCACACGCGACGACCCACCGAAGGGGCCGGACGTCCACGCGGCCGGCGAACCCGTCGAGAAGCTTCGACGTCACCCACGGAGCACCGGCCAGGAACGTCAGCGCGGCCAGCCGCCCTTCCGAGATCGCCCAGAGCACGAGCGGCGTGAAGAGGAACGTCGCCGCCCCCAGGACCGCGGGCACCTTGCCGCCCCCGAGCCGGCGCACCAAGCGGTAGCAACCCGTGCCCGCCAGCGCGGGCAGGGCGATCAGGAGGACCTTTTGCAGCAGCGGCGGGCTTCCGAGCGCGACGACGCTCGCCACTCCCAGCCACCCCAGCGCCGGGCTGGCCTGCTGCGTCCCGCCCAGCCCCGTGTGCTGGATGCCCGACACCAATTCTCTGAAGAAGTCGCTGGGGGCGCCGGGGAAGGCCGGGAGCGCAGCTCCAGCCAGTTGCGGAGCCGTGTACACGTTTCGGAACGCGACCGCCGCCAGCATCGTCCCGACGATCCACGCCATCGCCACCGGGTGCGCCACCGCGAACCGGGCCAGGTTCACCCGAAATGGCACCACGACCTGTTCTTCCGCGTCCTCCTCGGCGGCGGGAGTGGGTGCTGGAAACAATGCCTCTCGTACGGCGGCGCCGACGCGACGCATGCGGTCGCCGGCCGGCGCCATGAACCGACGGACCGCGCGGTCGCGGACGGTCCGCACGGATTGGGCACGTCCGCGCCGGCGCAGCGTCCCCGGGAGGTGCGCCAGGTTCCAGCCCCATCCCGCCAAGAGCTGCGCGGCGTCCTCGAACCGGCGACCGCCGACGAACACGAGGACCCTGCCGATCCCCAGCGCGAAGTACACCGGGAGGATCACGATCAGCGAGAACACGCTGTAGTTCTTGAGCATGGCGGCCAGGGCCGACCGCTCTCGCTGGTAGCGGAAATGGCGCCGATCGGGTTGCGCCCGATGCTCGCGGTCGATGGTTCGCTTGTGGGATGCCTCGGCGAGCGGAGTGACGACGATCCGGTATCCGGCCAACCGGGCCCGCCAGCAGAAGTCCGGGTCCTCGTCGTGCGACACGTACCGCTCGTCCGGAGGCCCGACGCGCGTCCAGACATCTTTCGAGACAAGCATGGCGCACGAGGAGACGAACAGGACTTCGCGGATCCGGTCGTACTGACCCTGATCGATCTCCTCCTCTTCCAGGGGCGAGTACGGATAGCCGAATCGGTCGGTAGACATCGCGATGTTCAGCAGCCTGCGAGGCTGGTCCCAATCCAGGACCTTCGGTCCGACCACGCCGGCCCCCTCGATCCGCTGGGCCGCCTCGACCAATCCGGCCACGGCATCCGGCGCCAGGACGGTGTCGTCGTGCATGAGCAGCACGTAGTCGGCCTGGTGGGCCACCTCCGTGGCCAGGGCTTCGGTGACCGCACCGGCGAAGCCGACGTCCTCGGTCAGCCGGAGGACCCGCCCAGGGCCGAGGGCCTGCTCGAGCAGCTCCGCAGAACCGTCGGTCGACCCACTGTCGACCGCCATTACCCCCAATCGCGGATGACTCTGGCGGGAAAGGCTGCGCAGGCATTGTCGAATCCAACGCGCACCGTCGTGGACGACCAAGATGACGAGCACGCTGGGACGCTGTAGAGGCGTCGCTGTGCTGGCAGTGTCTGGTGGTCGGGTCTGCGCTGTCGCCATTAAGGACGCGATGGCCGGGGCGGGGACATGGGCAGGATATTACGCACCCTTCCCGTGCGGCCGGAAGAGCGGAGCGGAAGGAGCAAAAGTCGGAAGGGGGGGTGATCCCCCCCTCCTGACCCGAATCGGCGGCCTTACCGCTTCGCCGTCGACTTCCTCTTCGCTGTCGACTTCTTCGCCGTCGACTTGCGCGCGGTCGACTTCTTGGCCGTGGACTTCCTGGCCGTGGTCTTTCTCTTCGCGGTCGACTTCTTAGCCGGCATCGTTCACCCCCTTTCGCCGCCCTAGGACGCCATTCGCTTGAGGCGTCGGCGTTCCCGCTCGCTCATGCCTCCCCACACTCCGTAGCGCTCGTCGCGCCGCAGGGCGTAGTTCAGACACTCGATTCGAACGGGACACTCTGCGCAGATCCGCTTCGCCTCGCGCGACGACCCTCCCTTCTCGGGGAAGAAGATCTCCGGGTCGTGGTCGCGGCACCGGGCGCGTTCCTGCCATGGGATGAAGTGATGCACTGGCCCTCCCCCGAATTACATTCTTGTAATTCTGAAGGAGAAGGGCGCCGAAACGCAAGTCCGCGCCGGCACAATTCACGAACGGTCCGCTGGTATTCATGCCAACAACGAAATCGTGGCGTACTGCGAGCCGTTCGCGCAAGAACCCGGACGATGTTTTTTGATAGTAAAGGTCCTTACCGATGTAGTAAGGTACTTTACGAGTTTACGCGTTCCGAGACGCTCGGGGGGCGATCGACCGTGTCGACGCGGCCGTACGTCGTGGTTCGTTGCGCCGGCACACGCCCGATCTCGTGAATGGCGCGGCGGAACTCGTGAGGCTCCACCCGAATCCCCCACTC
>JBHELE010000225.1:0-4128 GCA_046263235.1 Actinomycetota bacterium | reverse complement strand
GTTCGTGATGCCGGGGGTCGTCGACCGGCACGTTCACATCGGGTTCGCCAACCCGGCGACGCTGCTGGCCGGCGGGGTGACGGCCGTCCGTGATCTGGGGTGGCCGCCGGACGACATCTTTCCGCTGGCCGACGCGTCGGATAGTCCTTCGTTCAACGGTCCGCTGATTCGGGCGGTCGGCCCGATGCTGACCTGTCCGGGCGGGTACCCGACGCGCGCCGCGTGGGCGCCTGCCGGAACCGGCCTGGAAGTGCACGGACGCGGCGAGGCGGCCGACGCCGTCGCCGACGTGTTGCGTCGAAGCGGCGTCCCGGTGGTGAAGGTGGCGATGAACGCCGACGCCGGGCCAACCCTGTCGGACGAGGAGCTGGTGGCGATCTGTGACACCGCGCATCACCACAAGGCGATCGTGACGGCCCACGTCCAGGGAAGGGGGCAGGCCGAACGGGCGCTCGGAGCGGGCGTCGACGAGTTCGCCCACGCGCCGTGGTCGGAGCGGCTGGGGGACCGGCTGATCCAGGCCATGGCCGGTCGCGTGCGAATCGTCTCGACGCTCGACATCCTGTCGTACGGCCGGGACACCCCCGAGCTCAGGACCGCGCTCGACAACCTGTCGCGGTTCGTCCTGGCCGGCGGATCCGTGGCGTACGGGACCGACCTCGGGAACGGGCCGATCCCGTCTTCGATCCACGTCGGCGAGGCCTGGCACCTGCGCCGGGCCGGCCTTTCACCCGAGCAGGTCCTGGAGGCGCTCACGTTCCGGCCGCTCGACAAGGGGGAGCCGGCCGATCTCGTGACGCTGGAAGCGAACCCCCTGGAGAACCTCGAGGCGCTGGGCCGCGTCCGTGCCGTCGTCCGCGGGGGAAGGTTCGTTCGGGTCCCGTGAACCGACCGCTCCACGTCTTGACCGCGGCCGGGGCGGTGGCGCACCACGGATTCGAGCTGGCGGCGGGCGTCGGTCTCGTCCTGCAGCCCCGTCTCGGGATGGCCGGGGCGGCCGCCCTCTGGGGCGCGACGCTGCCCGGATGGGCGTGGCTGGCCGCTCGGTCGCCCCGCGGATGGGACCGAGTCCTGTCGTTTCTGGCGGGAATGAGCGCCGCGGCCGGGATCGTCCACTACGCGATGTGGCCGGTGCGGGTCGAACACGGGCTGCCCGTACTGAGAGAGGCGGAAGGGCTTCGGCCGTGTCACATGCCGGCGTACAACGCCGTGCTCTACTCGTGGACGGCCGCCGCCATCGCCGCGCTCGCCACGGAGACTCCACGTGGGACTCGGGGGTGGGCCGTTCCGGGACTCGTCGTGCCCTTCGTCCTTCGGACCGAGATCCGTCATCACTTCGATTGGGTCCGCGAGCAGGCCACCACGAACCCGGCCTGGTGGAACCGGGCCCTCAGAGCGCCTCGGGCGGCGTAGCGGCGGTTAGAGGATCTCGCGAAGGCCGGCGAACAGCCGGTCGATGTCCTCTTCGGTGTTGAAGAAGTGCGGGCTGACCCGCAGGCCGTCGCCCCGGAAGTCCGTACAGACGTCACGCTCCAGCAGCGCGTGACACACCTTCTCCGCGTCCGTGCCCAGACCGATGTTGACGAGCCCTCCGCGGGCGTCGCGATCGCGGGGCGAACGCACGGCGAGGTCGGCGTCGTCGGCCCGGGCGACCAGGTAATCGACTAGGTCCTGGACGCGCGGGCGGATCCGTTCCGGCCCGACCTCGGTGATGATGTCCAGGCCACCCTGGGCGATGAATGCCACGGGTGCGGCCGGCGTGCCGTGCTCGAGCCGTCGGGCCGTGGCGTGATAGTCGAGGTGCTGCAGGTCGAACGAGAACGGCTCGGCCGTGGCGAACCATCCCGTGACGGTCGGCTCGAGCCGGGGAAGGAGGTCCCGCCGGGCGTACAGGAAGGTCAGCCCCGGTCCGCCGCACAGCCACTTCAGGACTCCGGTCGAATAGAAGTCGCAACCCATCTCGTGCACGTCGACCGGGATGATTCCCGCGCCATGGAAGTCATCGACGAAGCTCCACGCGCCGGCGTCGCGGGCCGCGGCGCAGATTCGCTTCGCGTCGATCAAGGAGCTGGTCCGATACAGGACCCGATTGACGATCACCAGCGCCGTGTCGTCGTCGATGGCGTCGATGTACGCCTCGGCCGGGACCGTGAGGCCGTCCGGTGACTTCAGGAAGACGACCTCGGCGCCCCGGGCCCGGTGGGCCAGGGCCACGTGGCCGTCGGTGGGGAAGTCCAGCTCCGACAGGATGATCCTTCGGCGTTTGGAGAAGTCGATGCAGGACGCCACCGTGGAGAGCGCCAGCGAGAGGTTGACCGTGATCGCGACCTCGTCCGGATCGGCCCCCACCATGGCACCGAACGTTCGCTTCACCGCTCCCATGCGCGGAAAGACATCCTCCGGCCACACGTTGTCTGGCGCGCCCTTGGACGCCCACGCGTCGATGTACTCCTGCAGATATCGCTGGGCCCGCCGCGACACCGGCCCCAGCGACGCGCTGATGAGATAGGCCTTGTCGGCGACGACCGGGAACTCCTCGCGATAGTCGATCAGATCCATCGAGCCCATCTTCGAAGGGTCACGGACGAACGGCAAGCGCCGCTCCTCACCCCGCACCCAGCTCCAGTCACCGCCGAGCCACCGGGATTACCAGTCGCATCGCCGACAACGTGTCGGAGAAGCTGGCGATCTTGTTGTCGACCAGGCCGGCTCGCTTCCCCGCGTCGATGACGTCCGTTTCCTTGATGTTCGGCGACCCCTTCGGCCGGACGACCCAGATAGCGCCGTTCCGCCGGAGATACGGCTCCAGCGGGGCCAGGGCGTCGTCGAGGTCGTCGCGCCGCCGGACGAAGACGAAGATGAGGTCCGACTCCTTGGCCGGTTGCCTCACGGTCACGCTGGCTCCTCGCCGTTGGAGCTCGATGACGAACCCCGAGTCCAGTCCGATCACGCCAACGCGGGACTCCGGCTTCACCCCGAGTTTGTCGAGCAGCGGCCTGTCCGAGGGCCGATCCGTTTGCTTGGTCCCAGGTCGTCGCCCCTCAGATGGCCTCGTCACGTCCGCCGCCCCATGCCCGAAGCGTAATCCCCCGGGTCCAACCGCTCCTCTCGAGGGTCTCGCTTCGGTTCGTGTCCGGTGATACAACCGCGTCCGAGAGGCCATGGGCGCCGAGAGCCGCATCGGGACCGACTTCGCCGGCTATCGCATCGAGTCGGTGCTCGGCCGCGGCGGCATGGGGGTTGTCTACCTCGCTGAGGACACGCGGCTGGGCAGGAAGGTCGCTCTGAAGCTGCTCTCGCCCGACCTCGGCGCGGACGAGCGTTTCCGAGACCGGTTCATCAGGGAGTCTCGGATGGCCGCCGGGCTGGAGCATCCGAACATCGTGCCGGTCCATGAGGCCGGCGACCACGACGGCCAGCTCTACATCGCGATGCGATACATCGAGGGGTCCGACCTCGGTGCCGTCGTCGAACGGGATGGACCGCTCGCGGCCGAACGGGTGGCGCCGATCGTCGAGCAGGTCGCAGAGGCGCTGGACACCGCCCATGACCGCGGCCTCATCCACCGGGACGTGAAGCCGGCCAACATCCTCATCGAGCCGGGTCGGCGCGACCGCGCATACCTCACGGACTTCGGGGTCACGAAGCGCGCCGGTTCGCGGTCGGGCCTCACCCAAACCGGACAGTTCATGGGCACGGTCGACTACATGGCTCCTGAACAGATCGAGGGAAAGGAGCTCGACGGCAGGGCCGACCAGTACTCCCTCGGGTGCGTGGTCTACGAATGCCTGACCGGCGAACCGCCGTTCGTCAAGGACTCCGAAGTGGCAACCATCTACGCCCACCTGCGGGATGCTCCGCCGCGGGTGACCGCGAAGCGCGCGGAGGTGCCTTCGGCCGTGGATGGTGTCCTGGCACGGGCCATGGCCAAGACCCCCCAGGCCCGTTACGCCAACGCAGGCGAGTTCGCCGTGACGCTTCGCGCAGTGGTGGACCGCGGGATCGCTGAAACACGCGTTGCACGGCGGCCGTGGCGCGCCGTCGCCGTCGTGGGAAGCGTCGTCCTCCTGGCCGCCATCGCCACCGTCGTCGCGCTCGTCCGGACATCGCCCCCGGGCACTCCGGCGT
>JBHELE010000224.1:0-2971 GCA_046263235.1 Actinomycetota bacterium | reverse complement strand
GTACATAGCCATGCGCTATCTGGCAGGGACGGACCTCAAGTCTCTGATCGAAGCCGAAGGTGTCCTGGATCCTCGGCGGACGGTATCCATCATCACGCAGGTCGCCGGCGCTTTGGACGCCGCGCACGGGCACGGCCTGATCCACCGAGATGTCAAGAGCGCCAACGTGCTGATCGAGCCCGGGTCCGGATCGCTCGGTGACCGCGCATATCTCACCGACTTCGGCCTGACCAAACGGCCCGAGTCGATCTCCGGGCTCACGAAGACCGGGCAGTTCCTCGGATCCGTTGAGTATGCCGCCCCGGAGCAGTTCGAAGGCAAGCCGCTCACCCCCAGGACCGACGTCTACGCGCTGGGGTGTGTCCTGTTCGAGTCCCTGACGGGAAACGCGCCGTACGAGCGAGAGTCCGAAGCCGCGGTCATGTACGCCCACCTCCGCGAGGCTGTTCCCAGGCCGAGCGCCACGCGTCCGGAGCTACCGCCGGGCCTGGACCTCGTCGTCGCCGCGGCGATGGCCAAGTCATCATCCGAGCGGTACGGGACGGCTGGGGAGCTCGCCCGCGCGGCGCAACAGGCCCTGGCGCCAGGCGCCGGTCCCCAGGCCGGCGGCCGGGGCCGCAGCCGAGCCGCCCTGATCGTCACCGTTGGTGCGATCCTGGCGGGCGTGGTCGCGGCGGTCGCTCTGGCGCTGCGCCCGGGACCGGCTCCGGAGCCCGCTGATCCGACGATCACCTCAGCGGGGACGGCTTTCGTCGGCCTGGTTCGGATCGATCCCGGTACGAACCGGGTGAGCGGCCGTATCCCCTTGCAAGGCGTGGCCGGGCGCAGCTTCGCCAGGGGTCTCGTCGCGCCGAGCGATGAGGCGGTGTGGGTGAGCGACGGCCTGGACCGGCTCCACAAGATCAACACGGCGACGAACACGCTGGTCGACACCATCCGGGTCGACAGCAGCAACGGGGCCGTGGTGTGGGGCTTCGGGTACGTATGGGTGCTCGGCGAGGGTACCCGGACCACGCAAGCCGTTCGGAAGATCGACCCGCGGACCAATCGCGTCGTCGACGAGATCTTTTCCTTCGGCTGCTGCTCGGGCCGGATGGCCGTCGGCGAGGGCGCCGTCTGGATACTGAGCCCGGGCGGGCTCTACCGCATCCAACCCCGTGCTTCCCGCGCGCGGCACGTGGCCGAACTCACCGGTCAGGCCATCGCGGTGGGCGAAGGGGCCGTGTGGATCCTCGACGCGGTGAGCACGACCCTGGCGAAGGTCGATCCCAACACCGGGAGGGCGCTGGACACCATCTCGCTGGTCGGCTCACCGCTTGCCTTCGCCGTCGGGGAGGGAGCGGTCTGGGTCGTCGATCAAGAGGGCGGGCAAGTGGTAAAGGTCCCCGTTGGCGGGGCCGGAGGGATCGAGACCATCGGCGTCGGTCGTGATCCGAGCGCGATCGCCGTGGGCGAAGGTGCGGTCTGGGTGGTGAACCGCGGCGAAGGCTCGGTGACCCGAGTCGAGCCGACCGGAGGCGAGACCACGACGATTCGCATCGGCGGAACGATCGACGAGATCGCTGTGGGTGGCAGCGGGGTCTGGGTGAAGTGACGACCGGATGAGCGATTCGCGAGTCGGAAGGGAGATCGGCGGGTACCGAATCGAATCCGTGATCGGCCGCGGCGGAATGGGCGTGGTGTACCTGGCCGAGCATCTTCGCCTGAAGCGCAAGGTCGCCCTGAAGGTCCTCCCTCCCGACCTGGCTGGGGACGAACTGTTCCGGGACCGCTTCATCCACGAGTCCGAGCTGGCCGCCTCGCTCGACCACCCGAACATCGTCGACATACACGACGCCGGCGAAGCCGACGGGTTGCTGTACCTGGCCATGCGATACGTCCGCGGGAGCGACCTCAAGACGCTCATCGCGCGGGACGGACCGCTCGAGCCGCCCCGCGTCGTCGCGCTGCTGACCCAGGTGGCCGGCGCCCTCGACGCGGCTCATCAGCTTGGGCTGGTCCACCGCGACGTGAAGAGCGCCAATATCCTGGTTCAGCCGCCGACGCCTTCGTTGGGCGAACACGCCTACGTGACGGACTTCGGCCTGACCAAGCGGCCGGAGTCGATGTCGGGCCTTACGAAGACCGGTCAGTTCCTCGGATCGGTCGAGTACGCGGCACCCGAACAGTTCGAAGGAAGGCCGCTGGGGCCGTGGACGGACGTCTACTCCCTCGGATGCGTCCTGTACGAATGTCTGACGGGCGAGGTCCCGTTCCCCCGCGAGCACGAAGCCGCCGTGATGCACGCCCATCTCAAGGAGCCGCCCCCCAGGCCGAGCGCCAAGGGCCCGGACCTCCCGAAGGGGTTCGACGATGTCGTGTCCAGGAGCATGGCGAAGGCTCCCGGCAACCGTCACGCAACGGCGGGCGCGTTGGCGGAGGCCGCCGGGACGGCGCTGCGAGGAGAGTCTGCGCCCCCCATCGGTGCCGGACGACGTCGCAGGCGGCTCCTGGGTTCGATCGCAGGCGCAATAGCCGTTGTGGTGGCAGCCGGCACCGTGTATGCGGTGACACGACCGAAGGCAGCCACTCCCAACCGGCCGGCGGGACCGCCCGCCACGCTCGGGGTGGCGAGGATAGACCCGGTCACAAACAAGGTCACCAGTGTGGTGTCGATCCCTACGGCGACAGATTTTGCAGTGGGAGGGGGGTTCCTGTGGGTAAACGCAGCCGGGTCCCTCGAGAAGGTCAATCAGGGCTCGCTCCAAGTTGTGGGGCACGTTCCCGTCCGACACGCCTATCAAGGAATTGGCCAAACACACACGGCGAAGGACGTCGCCTTCGCGAACAACAGGGTTTGGGATATCGGAGCTCCGCCGGGCCCGCTGAGCATCACAAGGACGAGCGTCCTCTACGAGGTCGATCCAACCACGAACAAGGTCGTACGGCAGCTTTCCGTACCCCAGCCCAACCACATCGCTCTCCATGGGGA
>JBHELE010000223.1:0-5513 GCA_046263235.1 Actinomycetota bacterium | reverse complement strand
CCTCATACAGGTGTCGCCACATGCTCCGGGCAACGTGACCGTGACGCCGGCTAACCCCGTTGGCCGACCGGCTCACCCGAAGCCCCAGCGGCGTCAGACCGAACCATTCGTCCTCGTCCTCAGGCCTCACTCGTCCGAGGCGGCGGAACGTGTCGGGGTCGATGCCGAGCTGACCGGGCACGGCGTCGAAGGCCTGTTCGATCTCCTCGGGGGCGTACGTTTCGTTCCCAGCCGGGATCGGGGTGTGCGTGGTGAACACCGTTCGATCCCGGGCCCGGTGCAGGGCATGTTCGAACGCCTCCCACCCGGCTCCGGCGGAGCCTCCGGCCGCGAGCTCCAGCGCCGCCAGGGCAGCGTGGCCTTCGTTCAGGTGGATCAGCCGGGGTTCAATCCCCATCGCCCGGAGGGCACGGATCGCGCCCAGCCCCAACAGGCCGTATTGGGCGAGGCGTACCCCGCGATCGCCCACGTACAGGCGCGACGTGATCCACCGATCGGTCGCGGGGTTCTCCTCGCGATCGGCGTCCAGGAGGAACAGTGGGACCCGGCCGACCTCCACACGCCACACCTGGACGGTGATGTCGCGGCCCCGGAGCCGCACGGAGATGGTGAGGGGCTCGCCCGAATCGGTCGTGACCAGCGCGGCGGGAATTCGGCCCGGATCGAGCTCGGCCCAGTACTCGTGCTGCCGCCCCGAGGCGTCAACGCGCTGATGGAAGTACCCCTGCCGGTACAGGAGGCCGACGCCGACGAACGGAACCCGCCGGTCCGAAGCCTCCTTCAGGATGTCTCCCGCCAACACCCCAAGCCCGCCGGCGTAGATCGGCAGCGACGAGTGCACGGCGAATTCCGCGCACAGGAACACCACGGGATGATCGCCCTCGCCCACGGACGGAGCCTCGGCGACATCGTGGGCGATGGCGGCAGCGAGGGCGCCGGCCCGCGCGACCAAGTCGTCGTTGGCCGCGGCAGCCTGGAGGACCTCCGCCGGGCACTCATGGAGCAACCGGACAGGGTTCCGCCGGGCGGCCGTCCATCGCACCGGGTCGATCGAGGCGAACACATCGGGCCCGTCCGGGTCCCACGACCAACGGTAGTTGTACGCCACCGTCGCCAGCGGAGCGAGACGGTCGGGCAACCGCTCCGCCAGTCGCCGCGCCGCCGCCGCGACGTCGAGCCGTCCATCCGTCGCCTCGGCGGTCACGGAGTCATTGTCCCGAGCATCCGGTCACGATCCCGATCACGTTCATCGTCGCTTCGTGTTCAGAACCGAAGTCATTCGGCCGATAGGCATGGAGGGAAACCCTACGCAATGAACGCCGTCCTCGTCGCGCTCGTTACCATCGCCGTCGCCGTGCTCGGGTGGGAAGTGGTCGTGATGCCCGCCGTGCGGCGGTGGCGGTACCAGCGGTACGTGAAGGGGCGGCGATCCACCCCCCGGTAGGTCAGGCCTCGCGGGCCCCCGCCAGCCCCATCCCCATCGCCATCGAGCGGAATCGAACGGGTCGGGTGTCGCCCTTTCGGCCCACGAACCACGCCTCGCCGGTCTTCCCCGACCCGAGGACCCGCATGAGCGCCTCCGCGACGTCCTCCGTGGAGATCAGCATCCCGTCCAGGGCGGCGCCGAACTGCTCACGGAACGGGTCCGCCATCGGCGTATCGACCACCGGCGGACACAGGCAGTTCAGCGCGATCCGCCGCTCGGAGAGGTTCGAGGCGAGCGACCGGACCAGCCCCACCACGGCGTGCTTGGTCAGGGAGTACAGGGGGTCGAGCGGCCACGCGTGCACGCCGGAGAGCGACGCCGTGGCCACGATGTGGCCTCCGGCCTCCGCCATGAGGCGCGATGCCTCGCGCACGCCGAACACCACGCCGTCGACGTTGACCGCGACGATTCGTCGATAGTCGTCATCGCTGAGGTCGTCGAGGTTCGCCACGCCGCGATAGATCCCGGCGTTCAGAAGGGCGATGTCGAGACCCCCGAGGTCGTCGTGGACGCGGCCGAACGCCTCGGCGATCGCGCCGGAGTTAGACGCGTCGGCGTGGACGAAGGTCGCGCCGATCTCTCCGGCGGCCCGCTCACCGGTTGCGGCGTCGATGTCGAGGATGGCCACGCGGGCGCCTTCCGACACCAGGCGCCGAGCGCAGGCCAACCCGATTCCGGAGGCGCCGCCGGTGACCAGGGCGACCTTCTCGGTGGCGTCGAGCGTGGGCTGCTCCTCAGGCATGGCCCGTGAGGATACCGCGGCCGGGATCGACTACCGGGTCCGGTCGAGCCGCCTTCGGTCGGTCACCTCTTCGGCCGGACCCGGCGCGTCCACCAGCCTGGTTTCGCCCAGTCGTTACTCGACGATCGGGACCTCGACCCGGTAGCGCTTGAGGAACCCGCCGCCGAAGTCGGCCTCCACGTCCTTGCGGGCCACCAGGGTCGCCTGATCATCCCTGATGACGTAGCCGATCTCCGCCGATCCAGGGATCTCCGTGAACGAGATCGGCATCGTGTCGCGGACGACCCACATCCTCAGACGCTCCTGCCAGGCGTCGGCGAGGGCTCGCTCCGGGTCGGTCGTCGGGGGCGCCGGCTCCGCTCCCGGCGCGGGCGGAGCGCTCAAGGCCCGGTCGGTGAGCTGTTCGATCTGCCGTGTCCCGTTGCGGATCGCGGTAACGCGCCCATCGTTGTCCACCGACACGCTGGCCTGCCCCGGGCCGGGGCCGAGCACGGGCAGCCCGTTGATGACCTGGGTGAACTGGACGACGGTCTCGGTCACGCGGGGCTCGGTGAGCTCACCGCTCCCCTTCTCCGTCCCGGACGCCGCCGACTTGAGCAGGACTCGATCGAACACGAGGCCGTTCGAGTCGAGCCCCTGTTGCCGCGCGAAATCGTGCGCCGTCCGGACCGCCTGCTGGATCGGAACGCGCGTTGGGTTCTCCAGATTCGGCCGGGCGAAGTCGATCTCGTACGTCCCCTCCGGCGAGACCGACACGCGGGCATCGCCTTCGGAGGCTCGGAACCCACGGCCGGCGCCGGAGCGCACCTCGCGCATGGCTCCGGACACGGGAGCGTCGTGACGTGACAGGACCTCCTCGACGTATCCCTCATCGACCATCGGGCGGGCCAGGGCGGCCACGAGCAGGCTCGACGGGAGCTGGAGATTCGGCTGGCGTCGCGCCGTGGCCGAGGAGGCTGGCCAGTACCACCGCCACGCCGCCCAGTCTCGGCTGACCTGGCCGCCGTAGAGGTACCGCTCGTTGAACACTCGGTCGTTCGCTTCGGCCTGGCTGCCGCCCCACGCCGCCGCCGAGGGTGCCTGGTCGTGGGCCACGTCGTACCAGCTGGCGTCCATCCAGGCAGTGCTGAACGACTTCCCCTGGTTCCAGTGCTTCCAGAAGGCCGAGCCGTAATTCGGGTTGTCCCAGCTCACGGTCTCGTAGCCGAACAACATCCGGAAGCCGAGGTTCGCCCCGGTCCACGTGCGATAAGGCGTCTGCCCGTCCAGGACCCGGCACGACAGGCACGTCGACCAGAAGACGTAGCGGGCCCGCTCGTTGCCGAGGCGCATCTGGTCGGACCACGCTTCGGCCGCCACGTTGCCCCATCCGGCGCCGAGGGGGGCAACGAACCTGCCGTCGCCCGTCATGCCTCCATGGCCGGAGTGGTAGACGGCGCACACGGCATCCATGCCGTAGGTGTCCTGCCAGTTGTCGTAGTCCTCGTAGTACGACCAGGGCTGGACGCCGCCGTCCTTGTACCAGAAGTTGTTCGGGTTGAACTTCGCCAGATATGTGAGCCATCCCTGTGCATCCTCGTGGGTGTACGTGAGCCCTCCGGCGGTGGCGAACTTCTCGATGCTGAACGCCCCCGAGACGCCGGCACCGGCGCCGATCCCACGCATCCCCTCGAGCTCGGCAAAGGGGTTCTCCATGCCGTCCACCTCGACCCGCACCATCCGACCGCCGGCCGGTCTTGCGTACTCCATCTCGATCCGCGAGGAAACCTGGCTGAGCTCCTCGATCAGGCTCCTCGGGATGTCTTGCATGGTCATGGCTCCCCCTTCCCGGCAGGGCCCGCGCTCGGCGGCGGCCCCACCCTGGTGCCGGCCCCTGTGCCTCAGTACTTCTTCCAGGCGTTGAGCGTCAGGATGTCCTCCCCCTTGTAGGTCACCTCCACCGCGGTGGAAGAGAAGGCGATCGGTCCGAGCGACGCGAGGCGCTGGGAAGACAGCGCGAGGTGTCGCCACCCGCCCTTCACGTGGGCGAGCAGGATGGCCGACCCGTCCTTGGAACCGTCCCGGACGACCACGTAGTCCGCCATGTCGGTTCCCTGCTCTCCATCCTCCTCCTCCGCGGGCCGCAGAGTGCCGGAGATGTTCTCCACGCCCCACATGGCGAACTTGGAGTCGATCTCGGCTTCGCCGTACGCGATCTTGAAGAACCCGTTGTCGCCCCACGAGGTTCCCCAACTGTTCTTGCAGATCCAGTAGCCCTCGTCCTCGTTGTATCCGACGCAGGTGATGCAGTGGTAGCCCCGAAGAGGTCCCGTGGCATGCCGGTAGACCCCGTTCTTGTAGTTGAAGAAGTCCGCGTACACGGCCATGCACGCAATGACGGGGCCGTTCGTGTCGATCCAACCCTTTCGGTCACCGGGCGAGATGAGTTCCTTCGACGCGCCGACCTTCAGCATCCTGGAGGCCTTGTCGCTGCACACCGTGCAGTCGACGTCGTGGTCGACGTAGGGAAAACAGGCCTCGTCGGCGATCCCTTTCGAAGACGCGTACTTCAGCGCCTCCGTCGGCCACCATCCCTGGCTGCAACGCTTCCCGGCGCCGCAGAAGAACAGATCGGCCTCGGACAGATTGAGGTCCCACGTCGGGTCCTTGTGCTCGATGCGAGCCTGCGCCTCCATCGCCGCCACCGTCCCATGGGCAACGCACGAACCGCAGTTCCCCTGGTCGCGGACCGCCGTGATCCAGTTCTTGCCGTCTACGTCCCGCCAATCGCGAGCTGAATCGAATGCGGCAAACCCTTCCGGGGCGGCGGCGAGGGCGGCGGCCACCCGTTCCTGTTCCCCGGGAGGCACCTGAACGCCCAGCCGGATGTCCTGGTCCGCCTCGGGGAGGGCCGTCAGCGGCGTCTCGCCGGCCTCCCAATCGAGACCGGCGGAGGCGATCTTGCGTGCGACCTGCGAAATGGTCGGCTTGGCCACCGTGCCCTCCTCTCAGACGTTCCTTCGTGGCGTGAACGACGGGCACGGCGCGGGCGCGGGCCACGGATGCCCCGTGGAAATCGCGCCACCGTGTGAGTGAGGGAAGTCTCGCGACACTCCGACCGGACCCTCCGTTTCCCTGTCGTTGGTCTACGCGCCGAGGAGCACCGGTTCAATCGGGTGATCGGCTGACCCGGGGGCCAGCCAATCGGCCGACGTGCCGCACAGGTCACGCGTCGGCAAAGTGGATGTGTTGACGCCGGGGATTCCTGGCATGGTCGTGGGACCAGCCGTCCGGATGGAAAGGGGG
>JBHELE010000222.1:0-2738 GCA_046263235.1 Actinomycetota bacterium | reverse complement strand
CGTGCGGAGCACGAAGCCGTTGTTACCACTCCCGGGGGATGGGGGTCTAGACGCTACGGTTCAGATGCCGCCGAACTTCATTTCCCGCGGCGTGGCGTGATTCGGCTACGCCTGGACCCCCGGGATGGCGCCGCGACGGTCCGGGACCGGACGGCGTTCGTACCCCCATAGGCCGTGCAGGCGTTCGGTGCCGGTCGCCTTCTCCAGGCCCTCCGACACCATCCGGAACGCCTCGACCACGCCCGGGACCACGAGGATGTGGCCCGATGCGTCTCGGGGCATGTGCCACCGCCATTCCTGGAGGCTCCCCAGCTCGATCATGGATTCGCGCAGCGACGCGTACAGCGCGCGCAGCCGGTAGCACACGGCGACCAGACCGCACGTGGCGAAGAAGGAATACGGCTCCAGCGACCACAGGTGGTCCCGCAACGCGTCGCCGTCGGTGAACCGGGCGACGTTGGCGGACAGGTCCTCCTCGTCGTGCTTCGCGGTGCACACGATGGCCTGCGGACGGAGGTCCACGAAGCCGCCGACGCTCAGGTGGTAGTCGCGGAAGTCCTCGAACGAGGCGCCGGCCCCGGCTCGCCCGTGCGCTTCGCGCAGCCATCGGACGACAGAGTCTCGTTCGGTGACGAGCAGGTCGAGCGGCGCGACGTAGTACCCCGTGCGGAGGACCGCTTCGCCGTCGCGTTCGAACACGACCGGTGACCCGAGCGAGGTCACCGTCCACACCCCGCGCAACACCTCCTGGAGCACTCGCCGAAGCGCGTCCTTTCGCCGGGGGAACAGGTCGTGCTGGCGGGACGGGATCACCGCCGACAGATCATCGGGATCGTCGGCCCCCGCCAGCGTTTGGACGTCGCGGGCGAGCGCGTCGAACTCCCACGCCGCGACGTCTTCGAACGTGAGCATCCGGGAGTGCGCCACGAGGAACGCCCGGGCGTCGAAGCGGTCCAGGTCCACGTACGGGTCGATGGCGTCGACGTCCAGGGTTCGCAGGCGGTGCATCAGGATCAGCAGGGCCAGCGTGTGCATCTCGCCCTGGTGCTTCGCCGAGCCGAGATCCTGCAGGGCCATGGGCTCGACACCCGACAGCTGCATGGCCTGCAGGGCAGGCTGGGACAGGAAGTCGAGCACTTGCCGGGCGTTGTCGGTCTCCGGGTAGTAACACACGTTGTCCGGGAACCACGGCGACAGCCGGTCGTCGCCGAGCAGCGCCACCGAGGCGAGGAGCAGCCCAAGCTCGCTGGCCGAGGCAACCCGCATGACTCGATAGAGCGCGTCGGCGTTCGCGACCGTGAAGAACCCGTTCTCGCCGCTTCGGATGGCGTACGACGGGACGATCGGATCGCCTCGATCGAACTCGACCGGGCCATCCCCGGGGTGGTCCAGCGGGATGGTCAGGGGCCGGAACACCCGGATGACCTGGCGGGCCGGCAGCGGCCGGCCAGCCGAGCGGGTGGCCCTGGACCCGGCGGGCTGGGAGCCCTTCGAGCCGGGGAACACCTCGGTCGGCGCGTCGAACAACTTCTGCCGGATGTCCCGGTGCAGGGGGATGGGTTCGTGTACCCGGACCTCGTCGATCCCGATGGCGGCGGCCGTGACGAGCATCTTCGCGCCGACCGACGCGTACAGGTCGGTCAGCCGGTCGGCGAACTTCGCCTTCTCGCCCAGGCGCCGGTCCAGGGCGCTGTGCGCGAACCCGAGCCGGATCTCCGGGCGGCCGCCCTCGAGCGGCTGGTCCTCCATCCCTCCCACCCCGGTGGTGTGGGCCATCATGACGGTCTCGGCCAGATCCCCCTGGATCTCTTCGACGTCGTCCCGAATGGCCTCCACGAACAGGTTCTTGATCTCCGATATCTGGTCGGGGCCGAACCCTGCGATGTGTTCGGCGGCCAACAGCAGCTCGTCCTGGTGGTAGGCGACCAGGCTCGGGATCGGGATCCCGACCACCACCGACCGAAACGGCCGGTCGAGGTGCTCGTCCCGGTAGCGTCGGAGGAACGCCGCGAACGGCCGGGCCTGCGCCACGGCCGACGCGATGGTCTTGAACACGACCTCGGGCGGATCGTCGGGCCCCGTTCCGATCTCGGCGAGGAACCGCTCGACCGCCGCCGGCCGGTCCTCGGGCGGCGCCTGGGCGATGACCTTCAGCGCCGGGATCGCCGTGACCTCGAACCGCTCCAGCGCGACGAACACGCCGCTCGCGGTGAGATATCCGTTCCGAACGCGTTGCGGGAGATGGTCCGCGCCGTGCCGGGATTCGACGAATCGAAAGAGACGGCGCGTGAAGGCCGAGATCTCGTCGGCGGTGGTCCCGGTGGCCGCCAGGATCGGAACGTCCGCGGGGGGCGGCGGCGAGGTCGCGAACATCTCCTCGTACAGCGAGAGCATCTGGAGGAGGCCCGTCCCCCCAACCGCTCCGGTTCCGCCGAGGAACATGTGCGCGTCCCGGTAGCGCTCCCCCGACCGGGCCGCGGCGACAAGCCGGGGACCGAGCCGCTCCTTCTTGAACCCCACAGGCAGCTCCTGGGTGGGTGGCTTGGCGGCAGTCTATCGATCCGCGTTGGCCGTAACCGTCCTACGGCTCCGTCGGGGCGGGAACCGACCGGCCCAGCAGGATCCCGGTCACCAGGTCGGTGTCCGACAGGGAGGGCAGGACGGCGTCGGCGTCGAGGGCGCGCAGCGCGTCGACGTCGAACCTCCCCGTCGCCACCAGCAGGCATCGAGCGCCGCCG
>JBHELE010000221.1:0-2849 GCA_046263235.1 Actinomycetota bacterium | reverse complement strand
GGACCTTGTGCTGCTCCATGAGCTCGCGCGCTTCTGACAGGCGCATGTCCGGAGTGACCGTGACGGGAGACCTGGTGAGGACGTCCCCGACCTTGCACTCCATCGGGTCCTTCCTGTCCGCCATCACCCGCAGGACCAGATCACGGTCGGTGACGAGCCCGAGGAGCGCCCCGTCCTGCACGACCGGCAGGGCCCCGATGTCCTCCGAGCGCATCATTCCCGCGGCGTCCGCGGTGGTCATGTCCGGCGAGATCGTCTGCGGAGCGGGAGTCATGGCATGGCGAACGAGGATCGACATGGCTATCCCTCCAGTCGAATTCGTGTTTCGATCTCCATACCCCATGTGGGCGGGGCGAACTCCTTTTGTTGCTGGCGGGCCCCCTCCATCCGGGCGGACGGTCGATCCGTAGTACCTGTCCGACCGGGAGTGGCGAAAGGAGAGGGTCGTGGAGGAGCAACGGCAGACCCAGGGCGGCTACGGCCGTCGATGGCCGAAGTGGCTCTTGATCTACGCCGTGGTCGCCGGCTTGATCTATCTCGTGGTCTACCTCGTCTTCCTCCGCGACTCGGGATACGGCGGCGGCGGAGGCGGAGGCGGCACCGGAGGTGGGGATGGAGGTGGTGGCACGGGCGGGTATCTCGTCCTGGCGCTCCCCGCTGCGCGCATGGGCTGGCAGGCGCTGCGGTCCCGGATCGGTCGTCGGTAGGGCCGTTCCGCCAAGGGTGTTCGCGGGGTCCGGGCCCGGCGCGCTACCGTAGCCCGCCGTGGACTTCAGCATTCCGGATGAGCTGAGCGCCCTTCGCGCATCGTTCACGTCGTTCCTCGATCGCGAAGTTCGGCCCCTGGAAGAGCGCTTCGCAGTCGACTTCCAGGAGGACTCGCTCTCCTCGGAGATCCTGGAGACGGCCGCGCGGCTTCGACGCCGCTCCTCGGAGCTCGGGTTCTACGCGGCCCACATGCCAGAGTCCGTCGGAGGAGGCGGGCTGTCGAACCTTGGCTACTCGTTGCTGGTCGAGGCGGGCGGCGCTTCGGGGCTGCGCCTGTCGTGGGCGGTGCTGGGGCCGCCCAACCCGGCCGCGCCGACGCCGATCCTGATGGACCTGCCGGAGCATCTGCACGAGAAATACGTCGAGCCGCTGGTGCGGGGGGAGACCACGATGTGTTTCGCCCTGACCGAGCCGGAGACGGGGTCCGACGCCCAGGCCATTCGGACGACGGCACGGCGGGAGAATGGCGAATGGGTCATCAACGGCCGCAAGCACTTCATCACGAACGGGGCCGAGGCGGACGTCGCGGTCGTGTTCGCCGTCACCGATGCCGCGAAACGGGCCGCCGGGGGCATCACGGCGTTCCTGGTCGAGCGCGACGCTCCCGGGTACGCCGTCGGCCGGCGCCAGCGGACCCTGGCCGGCGACACCAACCAGGCGGAGCTCGTGTTCGACGACTGCCGCGTGTCGGCCGAGAACGTCATCGGCGAGGTCGGGTTCGGTTTCCAGTCCGGAATGAAGTTCCTCAACAGCGGGCGGGCATACATCGGCGCGCTGTGTGTCGGGATCGCGGACCATCTCGTTCGGATCTGCACGGAGTACGCCAACGACCGCCACGCCTTCGGGAGGCCCATCGGCAAGAACCAGGCCGTCCAGTGGATGCTGGCCGACTCGGCCATGGAGGTCCACGCTGCCCGCCTCATGGCGTATCACCTGGCGTGGCTGGTCGACACGGGCCAGTACCCCATCAGGGAGTCCTCGATGGTCAAGCTGTTCAACACCGAGATGGTCAACCGCGTGGCGGATCGGGCGGTGCAGATCTACGGCGGGATGGGGCTGCTCACCGAAGGCCCGGTCGAACGCATCTTCCGGTGGGTGCGGATGCTCCGCATCGTGGAGGGAACTAGCGAGATCCAGCGTCTCGTCATTGCCCGTTCGCTGGGACTGTAGCCAGGGGCGGCCGAAGCTTTCGAGAGGCCATCGACCCGGCCAGGGCGCCCACGGCCCCGCCGCCGCCGATGACGATCAGGCCGGGCCGAGGCGAGGCGTTCGCGTCGAGCAGGACGTCCACGGCCGCCCAGGCCGCGACGGCCATGGCCGCCAGTCCCGCCAGGACCGCTGCCACCGCGACGACGCGGCCTGCCCACCGCCGGCGGACCCGCCACAGCAGCGCGCCCGTTCCGAGGAGGATCAGAGCGCTGGCTGCGGCCACGACCGCCGCGCCAAACGACAGGTTTCCGAGGTGCGCCGAGATCGCGGCCAGGCTTCGCTCGGTACCCACCGGCACGAACACGCCGACCATCAGCGCGATGCCGGCGATCGCGGCGGCCACGGCGTGCGGCCGCGTGGGCAATGGGGGAGCGTCGTCGGGCCGGGTCCGGACCGTCGGACCGGTGCCGGTCCGTCCGACCGCTCCGGCGTGTTCCTGCGGCACGACGGCGGTGTGACTTCGGGTCTCCGCCGAGATGGTCGAGGCGGCGTCGGGTCGAACGACGCGGGCAGCGGTCCCGCGGCTCGGCTCGGGGGCAAGGGGTCGCACCGGTTGCCCGGCCGGCGTGGCAATGGAATCGCCGGCTTCGACCACCTTCAGCAACGCCGAGCGCCACTCCCGGGCGCTCTCGAACCGCCCATCCGGATCGTGCGACAGAGCCCGGGCGATCGCCGCCGAGAGCGGAGCGGGAACGTCGCGGCGACTCAACGCCATGGACACGTCGGCCGATCGCTCCCGTTCGTTGGCCGGGGTCCGTCCGGTCAACAGCTCGAACAGGATGAAGGCGGCGGAGTAGATGTCGCCGCGCTGGTCGACGAGCCGAGCCCGAACCGGGTCAGCCTGCTCGGGTGCCATGTACTGGGGCGAACCG
>JBHELE010000220.1:0-3541 GCA_046263235.1 Actinomycetota bacterium | reverse complement strand
TCGGGTGGTCGTACGACGCCAGCACGACGTTCTTCACTCGCGACGACCTGATCGAGAAGTTCGACCTGGCGCGGGTGTCGCACAATCCCGCGGCGTTCGACCGCGAGAAACTCCTGTGGATGAACGGGCACTACATCCGGGAGGGCTCGGACGACCGAGTGGCGAAGCTCCTGGAGGAGATGGCGCGGGCCGATGGATTGTCGGTGGACCCGACCCTGGTGGCGCGGGCGGTGCCCGTGGTGAAGGAACGGATGCACACGATCCGCGAGGGCGTCGAGTACCTACGGTTCCTGTTCATGGACGACGTCCGGCCCGACGAGAAGGCCGTCAAGTTCCTCGGTGACGATCGTGCCGAGTACCTGAGGGAGGTGGCCTCCCGGCTCGAGGGGCTCGACGAATGGCGCCACGACGAGATCGAACGCGTCCTGCGGGCACTTCAGGAAGAGCACGAGCTCTCATCCAAGCAGGCGTTCATGCCAGTCCGGGCCGCCATCACCGGCCGCGTGGTGACCCCGCCGCTGTTCGAGTCGGTGGAGCTCCTCGGCCGTACCCGCACGCTCAACCGCATCCGGCGAGCGGCCGGGGTGATGGTCGAGGACTGAGCCGACCGGGACCATCAGGCCGGGCGTCATCCGAACGTCCGGACCCAGTTTCGATCCGAGAGCCCGCCCAGCGTGTAGTACGGATACAGCCCCAGGTACTCCCCTCGGCTTCGTTCCGACCACGCTCGGGCGTCGGGGTCCTTGGTCTTCCAGAAGTTCACCATGAACCCACCCTCGTAGAGGCGGACCGTGGTGAACCCGCCCGGGTACTCCTTGACCGCCCCGCCCTCGAAGAACGGCACGTCGCCGGTCTCGAGCGTCCTCGTTCGGCGGTTTCGGTGGGTGTGGCCGCTGTATACCGCGGCGACGTTCCCTTGAGCGGCCACCACGTCCCAGAATCGCTTCGCCTGGTCCGGCCGCACCCCGAAGACGGCAGGCGGCAAGGCGACCAGGATCGACTGGTCTCCAACCGTGTGATGCAGCATGGGGATGGTCGGATCGCCACGTTCCAGGACGGCCTCCAGATACTCCAGTTCCGAAGGGGGGAGCGTGCCGTCCCCCGTCGTGATGTCGGCGGAGTCGAGCCCGACGAACCGCCACCGCGCGGACCCGTTCCTCACGACGACGTTCCAGTGGGTCGACCCGTGATCGAACCCACCGGCGAACGTCTCGCGGAAGCAGTCGTGGAAGTCGGGGTTGCCCGGGACGGCCGGGCAGCGCGCGTACGGATCACCGTCGAAGGCCCGGTCGTGGTTGCCCCGGGTGACGAAGTACCGCCGACCGGAGGATGGCGTCACGGTGGAGGTCCCACCCAACGCCCCGAAGCCGTCCAGCATGACCTTCGCCTCGGCCAGTACGGGCGGTTCGGCGGCGTTGCTGATGTCGCCGTTCACGAACATCAATCGCGCCCCGCGAGCCTTCGCTTCGGCCACGGCCGAGCGCGCCATGAACCGCCAGTAGGGGTTGTCCGCGTCGGCGGGGAACCCAGGCGGGAAGCCGCCTCGGGGCAGCCTGGAGTCCGAGATCGCCAGGCCCGAATACTGCTCGCCCATGTGGAGGTCGTTCAGCCACGCAACGGTCATGACCTCGCCGCCGGGTGGAGGGATCAGGGTCTCGAACACGCCCTCATTCGACGGATCGGGATTGAGCGGGGAGACCGCCGTCGGTACGGCTGGGATCCCGTTGCTCTCGGCACGGTAGAAGTACCGCATGCCGGGTAGGAGCCCGCTCACCTCGACGTAGTGGTACGCCGTCGAATCGTGCCGCCCGGTCTCTCGCCACGTCCGCGGGTTGGCGCTGGTTCCGATGAGGACCCGCCCCGGCGCGGCCACCGGAAGCGGCCGCTGGAACTCGTCGAGCGTGGTCGGATCGCCGGTGAACCACGTGATGACGGCGCGGGTGTCCGACACCGTGACAAGCTCGAGGTTCATCGGCACACCGGGATGACGGCCGCTCGGCGCTACCGCGTCCTCGGCGAGTGACCACCCCGGTCTCAACGCGCGAGACGCCGGGAACGTCGCGGCAAGCAACGCCCCGTACCTCAGGAGCTCTCGGCGGGTCAGCGAGCGGCACATCGGGGCGATCGTCCGTCCCTCACGGAGCCGAGCGGGATCGATTCAGCCGGAAACGAAAGGGCTCCCGAGGTTCGGGAGCCCTCTCGACAAGCGATTGATCTCAGGCGACGGGAGAACGAGGAATGATCCTCCTGACAACACGCTCCACGACACCGGGGGACCGCTCGTTCTGGGCGCACCGGTAATACACGACCACACCGGGCACTCCGAAGATCGGCCGACACTCCTGGTTATTCGGCCCCGGAGTAGCCCCCAGGAAGCATGCGATGTTCCTGTCGCGCTCGATGTTGATGCACATTTCACCGGGTGGGTTCGGATTCGCCGGCGCACACCTGTAGATCACGAGCAGCGTGCCCAAGGCGACCGGCGTCTTCCTGCACCCTTCCTCGGCGGGCGTTGCGCCGAAGAAACACGCGAACTTGTTGTCGCGGTCGATGTTGATGCAGAACGGCTCCGGCTGCTGCTGCGCCGGGGCCTGCGAAGCGCTCACCGCCTTTGCGCGAGGCGCGGACGGAGCGGCGGATGCCGGTCCGGCAAGCATGACGGTGACGACCGTCCCGATGAGCACCACCAGCAAGGCTTTCCTCATGGGCCTCACCTCCCGCCGTTACGGTGGCATAGCCTCACTGTCTAGTGCAAGGGGTCTGCACACATCGAGCTACGCCAAATGGGCCATGCCGAAGGGCGGCCGTCGGCCTCCCCGTCGGGACGTCACGCGACGCCTTTTGAGGTCGGCGAATTCGTTGACGCACCGCTTGGATCCTGTGAAGGTGTGCGCCCGGGGTTTCATGCACGCCGCGATGGCGATGGTCCGGTCCGATCAGGTCAGGAGGAGTCGTGGGTCTTCGCAGGATTCGCGGTTCACGGTATCCATCGCGTTGGTTGCGTACGACCGGCATGGAGACGAACGCGACGGCCAGCGCCGGCACCGACCAATCCCAGGTCGAATGGCAGCCGGTTCCGGCGTAGCGGGCCGAATGGACACATCCGGCGACTCCGTGCGAGAAGACGCCGCGCCGCTGCCGTTGCCGCCGCCTCCCGGATCGGCGGTCAGGGAAGGCGGGCCAGAGATAGTCAGCCTTGCTCGGCGGGCCGGCGCGCTGGCGATCGATTCGCTCGTGTGGCTGCTCGCCGCGATCCCGGTCGCTCTTGCTCATCCCTCGCTCTCCCCGCGGGACGGGTTCCATCCGGCGGTGGGCTTCACCCTCAACGGGCGGGAGTGGTTCCTCGCCGGCGTCCCCCTGCTGGTGACGATGATCGCCTGGCTTGCATACATGACCGTGATGGAAGCGACGGCCGGCGCCTCGGTCGGAAAGCTGTTCACCGGGGTCCGAGTCGTGACCCTGGAGGCCCAGCGGCCCTCGTGGCGGGCCGCGGCCGTTCGAAACGCCATGCGGATCGTCGACGTCTTGCCGGCCTTCTATC
>JBHELE010000219.1:0-4243 GCA_046263235.1 Actinomycetota bacterium | reverse complement strand
GGCGTAGGGGATCATCCGGACGGCGAGGTCGTTCACGCAGAAGATTGGAGGGTGCTCGATGCGTGGTTCCAGGTCCGCGCCCAGCCGGATGTCTTCACCGTGCAACCACCACTCCATGACCCTCGATTGGATGAGGTAGCTGACGCCGATCTCCCCGGCGACCCAGTGGACCCGTCGAGAGGTCCATTCGCCGGGCTCGATCTTGGCGGCGCGCGCGAGGAATAGGTCGGCGGCCCGTCCCCATTCGGTGACCACGGCGCGAAACGGCTCGGCGGCCCGCCGCTGGACCGTCCACTCGTTGAAGCTATCGATCTGAAAGGGCTCGCCGTCGAGGGACTTCACGTACTCCTCGAGCTCGGCGGCCGGCTCGCCTGCCAGGATCGCCGCGGCGAGGACCTCATCGGCGGCGAGGTGCGCGACGATGTCTCGGTTTCGCCATCCCGCCGATGCGCTTTCGGCGTCCCAGGTTTTCGGCGGCGTGTACTGGATGCTTCGACCGAGCGCATCACGCTCGGCCCGAGCGGTCCCCAGGAGCCAGCTTCGTTCGAGCGTCACGACGAGGCCTCCGCCATCGGGCGGCGATTGTACCCTGCCCCTGATGAGGGTCCTGATCGCGCCGGACAAGTTCAAGGGAACGCTGACCGCAGTCCAGGCGGCCCAGGCGATCGCCACCGGATGGCGACGGGCAGACCCGCACGCCGCGATCGATGTGGCGCCGATGGCGGACGGCGGCGAGGGCACGCTGGACACGCTCGTGGATGTCGCGGGCGGGGTTCGACTGCGTCGTCGTGTGACGGGACCCCTTGGCGATCCCGTCGACGCGGAGTTCGGTGTGATCCCAAGCGGCGCGACGGGGATGGCCATCGTCGAGATGGCTCGTGCGTCCGGTCTGGGGTTGGTGGCGGAATCCCGTCGGGACCCGCGTCGCGCCACCACGCGAGGCACGGGCGAGCTGATCCTGGCCGCAGCGCGGGAAGGTGTGGGGTCGGTCACGGTCTGTCTCGGCGGAAGCGCCACCAACGACGGGGGAGCCGGGATGGCTCAGGCGGTGGGGATTCGACTGCTCGATGAGGCCGGCCGGGATATCGGGCCCGGAGGGGCGGCGTTGCTCCGACTGGCCCGGATCGACATGGGTGGGCTCGACCCGGTGTTGCGGTCGTGCCGTCTCGTGGCGGCCACCGATGTGGACAACCCCCTCACGGGCCCCCTCGGGGCGTCGGCCGTGTACGGCCCGCAGAAGGGTGCCTCGCCAGAGACCGTGGCAATGCTGGATCGTGCCCTGGCGCATCTGGCGGCCGTCATCCACCGCGATCTCGGGATCGACGTGCGCGAGATCCCGGGGGCGGGGGCAGCGGGGGGGCTTGGAGCGGGGCTGGTCGCGTTCGTGGGAGCGCACGTCCGGCGAGGTGTGGACGTCGTCGCCGACGCGATCGGGCTGGAGGATCGAGTACGGCGAGCGGATGTGGTGGTCACCGGGGAAGGCCGGTTCGACGAGCAGTCGCTGCATGGCAAGGCCCCTGCCGGAGTGCTTCGCCTTGCCGATGAGCACCGAGTGCGGGCGATCGTCATGTGCGGCGAGCGGGCCTTTGGCCCCGAGGGCGTTACCGTCGTTTCGCTGGTCGAGCGGTTCGGCAGCGACCGCGCCCGGACCCGGACGGGCCCGCTGCTGTCGGATATGGCCGAGGACGTCGCACGGTCCGTTCTGGAAGGGGTGGCGTAGCCGTGGCCACCGGCACGGAACGGTTCCTCGCCGCGGCGGCCGAACGTGGGGTGACGGCCGACGTCCGCCACTTCCCGGAAGGAACCCGCACCGCCGAGGACGCGGCGCGCGCCGTCGGATGCGAGATCGGCCAGATCGTGAAGTCGCTCGTCCTCATGGCCGACGACCGCGCCCTGGTGGCGTTGACCTCCGGTCACAACCAGGCCGACCTCGAACGGGTGAAGGGGATCGTCGGCGCGAGATCGGTTCGCCGTGCCCGACCGGAGGAAGCACGGGAAGCGACGACGTTCGCCATCGGCGGCACCCCACCGTTCGGTTATCCGCAGCCGCTCCGGGTCCTGATGGACGCGGACCTCATGGCGTACGACGAGGTGTGGGCCGCGGCGGGGTCGCCGGATGCGGTGTTCCCGATCGACCCCGAGACCTTGCGCCAGGCGAGTGGCGCGGAGATCGGGGAGTTCGGATCTCGGCGGGATCCGCACAACCCGCGCGTATAATCGATGCGAACGACAATCCCTTCGTAGGAGAACCATATGCTCACGCTGAGCGAGACGGCAGCAGACAAGGTCAAGGAGCTGTTGGCCCAGGAGGGTCGCTCCGACATCGCGCTGCGGGTGGCGGTCCAGCCGGGTGGCTGCTCGGGGCTTCGCTACGCGATGTACTTGGACGACGAGATCAGCGACCGGGACGTCACCGCGGAGCACTTCGGGGTCCGGGTGGTCATCGACAAGATGAGCGTCCCCTACCTCGACCAGGCCAAGATCGATTTCCTGGACAGCCTTGAGCAGTCCGGCTTCACCATCGACAACCCGATGGCGCAGGGAAGCTGCGCCTGCGGCCACTCGTTCCACTAAAGGCGGCGTCTTCCCCCTTGGGAACCAAGGCTTCGGTCCAGAAGGAGCGCGTCGTCGTCCGGTTCGCCGGTGACTCCGGCGACGGCATGCAGCTGACCGGCGATCGGTTCACCAACGCCACCGCGGTTCTCGGCAACGACCTGGCCACGCTGCCGGACTTTCCGGCTGAGATCCGCGCTCCCGCCGGAACGCTGGCCGGCGTGTCGGCGTTCCAGATCCATTTCGCCGCTCTCGACATCCTCACGCCGGGGGATCAGCCGAACGTCCTGGTGGCGATGAACCCGGCCGCCCTGAAGGCCAACCTGCAGGACCTCGAGAAGGGCGGGATGCTCATCGTCAACGAGGACGCCTTCTTCGACCGAAATCTGGAGAAGGCCGGCTACTCGTCCGATCCGCTGACCGACGGGACGCTCGACTCGTATCAGGTCTACAAGGTCCCCATGACGTCGATCACCTTGCGGGCCACCGAGGGCATCGACGTCACCAAGAAGGAGGCGGAGCGGGCCAAGAACTTCTTCGCCCTCGGGCTGCTGTCGTGGATGTACGGCCGACCCACGGACGTGACGCTCGGGTGGATCGAGAAGAAGTTCAAGTCGAAGGACAGCATCCGCAACGCCAACATCGCCGCGTTCAAGGCCGGATACAACTTCGGGGAGACCACCGAGCTGTTCGCCCACACGTACGAGGTCAGGCCGGCCCCGGCGGCGCCCGGGACCTATCGAAACGTCACCGGTGCCACCTCGCTCGCCTGGGGACTCATCGCCGCGAGCGTCAAGAGCGGTCTGCCGATCTTCTACGCGAGCTATCCGATCACGCCGGCATCGGACCTGCTGCACGAGCTGTCCCGGCACAAGAACTTCGGTGTGAAGACGTTGCAGGCCGAAGACGAGATCGCCGCCGCGGGTGCCGCGGTGGGGGCGGCGTTCGGCGGACACCTGGGCGTGACCGGGACGAGCGGGCCAGGGCTGGACCTGAAGCAGGAGACCATCGGCCTGGCCAACGTGCTGGAGCTCCCGATGGTGATCGTCGACATCCAGCGGGCCGGCCCGTCGACCGGGATGCCGACCAAGACCGAGGCGGCCGACCTGCTGCCTGCGCTGTTCGGCCGACACGGAGAGTCGCCGCTCCCGGTGGTGGCGGCGTCGACGCCGGCCGACTGCTTCGACACCGCGCTGGAGGCGGTTCGGATCGCCGTGACGTACCGGACGCCGGTGATCCTGCTGTCGGACACGTTCCTGCAGAACTCCTCCGAGCCGTGGCGGCTCCCGGACGTCGACGCCCTGCCTGAGATCGACCCGCGCTTCGCCACGCAGCCGAATCACGACGACGGGTTCATGCCGTACCTCCGCGACGAGCGCCTGGCCCGGCCGTGGGCGGTCGCCGGGACCCCGGGGCTCCGTCACCGAATCGGCGGTCTGGAGAAGGAGGACGTCACCGGCAACATCTCCTACGACCCGGCCAACCACGAGCGCATGACCAAGCTCCGCGCGGCAAAGGTCGAGAAGGTCGCGGACGACATCCCGGTGCTCGACGTCGACGACGAAAGCGGCGACGCGGAGCTGCTCATCCTGGGGTGGGGTTCGACCCGCGGGGCCATCACGGGTGGGGTGCGGCGGGCCCGGCGGGCCGGGCTGAAGGTCGCCCATGCCCACCTCAGGTACCTCAACCC